>JAKSSZ010000040.1 GCA_024402835.1 Alphaproteobacteria bacterium
CATCCTGAACTGAGTAAGTTATATATATTGGGTTGTGCTTGTCTGTGCAATTCGCGAACCGATTTACAAGAAGTATTATTCCCCTATCAAAAAAATTGAAAGATAAGGTTATGTTTTGGGAATTGGTTATTATGTGTTATAATAAAATGACATTAAGGATAAAATATGCAACAAGACACATTTCCAAAAACACTTCGCGGATTTTATTGGCTGGTTATAAAAAAATTTCCATGGTATTTTGGAATAATATTTTTACTTGGAGTTATAAGAACGATTCTAACAATGATTATTGGACCATTATCATTAAAATGGATGATGCAAATATATGAAAATGCGGTTTCTACAGATTGGTTCAAAGTTTTTGAATTATTTGCTCTATTAACAGGAATATTTGCTTCTACCGCATTATTACAAATGATTGTATCAATTATTCATGGTCATAAACAGCAAATATTCAACAGATATAAGTTATATTTGCTATTTAAACGCATTTATGCCAATGATATATCTTTCTTTATAGACAATCCAAGTGGCCAAATTGTTTCCCAAGCCCAAGAAGTAAATATGCGACTAAACTTTATGATGGAAGAATTTGGTGCAGCATTAATTGGTACAGCAATTGGTTTTTTATTAATTGTCGGTTCTATGATTACAATGAATATATGGTTCGTGGTGATTTTGTTGTCTTACGGTGCTATCAAAGTTATTTGGGAATGGATGATTCAAAAACGAATAAAACAGAATTCTGAACTAGAAATGGAAGAATCTTCTAAATATAATGGTTTACGCAGCGACAGTTTAAATAACGCACTAACCGTCAAATATTTTGCAAATCAAGAATACGAGAACATGTATATTTACAAAGAACGTGCAAATTTAATAAAATTAATACAAGAAAATCATTATCTAAATAGATTGCAATGGGTTCCAACACGTATTTTATGGATTATTGCACGTTTAGGTATGCTAGCATTGTGTTTTGTATTGATAAAAAATGCTGAACTAGGAATTCCAAACGCTGTATTTATTATATCTTCAGCAGCAGCCATAAATGATTCTTTCTCAAAAATTAACGAACTTTTGCGTAAATATTCCGTACTGTCTGCACGTGCAGTAAAAGCATATAACAATGTAATCGTCCCAATTAAAATCACTGATAAAAACAAAGCAAAAAAGTTGAGAATAAAAAAAGCAACCATAGATTTTGAAAATGTTTCTTTTGCTTATGGCAAAAACAAAATATTTCATAATTTCAATTTACATATAAATAATGCGGAAAAAGTTGGTATAGTTGGTCTGTCTGGGGCTGGTAAAACGACATTGTGTAATTTGTTGATACGCATGTATGATGTTGATAGTGGTAAAATAAAAATAGAAGGAGCAGATATTCGTGATATTCAAAAAGATTCTTTGTTGCGTAACATTTCATACGTTCCCCAAGAAACAGTATTATTTAATCGAACAATCTTTGAAAATATAAAATACGCAAGCCCAAGTGCAAAACGTGCCGAAGTTATAAATGTAGCAAAGAAAGCAAATATTCACGATTTTATTATGGGATTACCAGATGGGTATAATACACTAGTTGGAAATAACGGTGTTCGTCTATCTGGCGGACAAAGGCAACGTGTATCCATTGCACGCGAGTAGAATAAAAACGCACCAATATTATTGCTGGATGAGGCAACATCAGCACTGGATTCAGCAAATGAGATGTTGATACAGAAATCGTTACAAAAGGCAATGGCTGGGAAAACAACACTCGTTATTGCGCACCGTTTATCAACACTGCAAAATATGGATAGAATTGTTGTTATTAAAAACGGTAAAATCATAGAAACGGGGAATCATAATCAACTACTCCGCAAAAACGGTGAATATAACAAATTGTGGCAAATTCAAACACGCAAAAAATAATACAGATATTAAATGAAAAGTCCGAAAGTGGTGAATTTTCACCACTTTTTTAATTTTAACTTTCGAACTCTGTGGAAATATTGAAAATCTAAAAAAAAACCGCTCTCTACAGAACGGTTGTACATCTTGGTTGGGACCGGCGGGCGAGATTCGAGTTATTTTAGATATATTTTTTTATTTTATTTCCACAAATTTTATAAATTTTTGTACGTTTTGATATCTTGGCTAATATTATCGGCAATGTGTTGCGGTCATAATTCCATGTCCATTCTATCCCGTTCCATAATCCATGTAATGTTTCTTTGTACGTCGAATGCTCTATACCTAATTTTCTTTTAATGTATCGTTTTATTTGACGATATATACGAATTATTCGTGCTGGCGAAACAATATGGATTTCTGTTGCGCGTTTTAAAACAGGATTTACCCAATCAGAAAACGATGCACCTTCGGATACCCAATTTTGTGTACTGGCAAATTCTTGTGCCATAGCAGTGCGTTCCGATTCACTGCGTTTGCGTGAATGTTTACCAGAATTATCATGGTATATTTCGTCCAAATGATACAATGGCAAGTTAAGAGTTTTTGCCAATTTTTTTGCATATGTCGTCTTACCTGAACCTGGCGCACCAATAATATGAATTCGTGGCATATTTTTCCTTATTATATTTTTACTTTATTACAAACAGTTTCTATATCTTGTTTAGCACCATTGAATATAGGCCAAGTGTCAATACCATCGTTTTGCTTTCTGGGAATAATATGAAAATGGAAGTGTGGCACAGATTGTCCGGCACTTTCATCACTAGCATTTAATAGATTTACCCCATCATAACCACAGTTATCAATTAAATGATTGGAAATTGTTTTTACGGTACACATAAGTTTATTCAATGTATCTATGTCACAATCCAAAATATTTTTTACGTGTTTTTTTGGAACCACTAGAATATGTCCGTCCACATCCTTTGCAATATCCATAAAAGCTATTGTCCAATTATCTTCATAGACCTTTAATATCTTATTATCACGAATTATTTTACAAAACACACAATTATTCATGTTTTTTATATCCCCTATTCTTCCTAGATGGATTGTACCATAAATAAGTCGTATTTAAAAATAAAAAACATCCTGAACTGAGTAAGTTATATATATTGGGTTGTGCTTGTCTGTGCAATTCGCAAACTGAATCAATACAGATTGCAAAAAACAACTTAACCCTACCATATTTACATTAAATAAAAACAAGCAAATCTATCTTGAATCGTTTTGTGGCTTGATATATGATTTTTTTGGTTGTTTTAAACTATCGCTTGCTTGTTTGAATATACCTTGCTTATCATACTTTTTGTCAGATATAGGTTTGTCATCTGCCGTAAATTCTGCCTCGTGTTTATAACCATCATCATCAGTAAAGTATTTTTTATATCCAACAAACTTACCATTTATATAAACACTTTCGCCGATTAATTTTCCAGATTTATCATACTTTTTGTCAGATATAGGCTTGTCATCTGCCGTAAATTCTGCCTTGTGTTTATAACCATCATCATCAGTAAAGTATTTTTTTATCATGATATATCTCCTTTGTTTTTTTTGCAGAATTATACCATAAAAAGTTCGAAAGTGATAGAGAAATCGCATTTTTAGAAAATACGATTTTCGAACTCTGTGGGAATATTGAAAACCTAAACAAAAAACCGCCCTATTCTGAACGGTTGTACATCTTGGTTGGGGCAGCTGACACCTCGATACGCAATAATAAAAATCTATAAAAACTCTAATTACAAATATCCGTTTTTATGATTTTTCTAATTGTGTATTCTCGTATTGGTCATGCGCTTCGCTCTGACCCATCCAGCTGCTACAAAAATTCAAAACGCCCACTTTGGGCGTTTTGAATTTTTGGTTGTGGTGTGTGGGCAAAATGCGAGTTGTTGTCATGCTGTTTTTATGATATAATAACATGGTTAATATAGGTATAAAATGTCTTTTATAATTTTTGATACAGAATATACATCGTGGCGCGGGTGCCAAGCACACGGATGGCATGGAAAACAAAAACGTGAAATCGTGCAAATTTCTGCATTGCGTGTGTCAAATGATTTGCGTGTTTTGGATACTTTTAACGTTTTGTGTAAACCTGTTATCAATCCTGTTTTGTCGGATTACTTTGTACAATTAACAGGGATTACAAATAAACAAATTCTATCAAAAGGCATTTATTTTAAAAATGCTTATAAAAGATTCAAAAAATTTGTTGGTAAATCTCCATGTTTGTCGCATGGGTATGATGGCAAATGGGATGATAAATGCGATGGTGAAATTATATTTGAAAATTTAAAGTTGTATAATATGCCCGTTGATAACAATATAATATATCATAACATTTCAGCATGGTTAAAGCCTGAATACAAGAAAGCCAGATTATGTGAATATCCTAAAAATTCAGGCAAAATTGCAAAAATTTTATGTGTGGATTCAAAAATAAAAAAATTGGGTATAGATGAACATAATGCACTGTATGATTCTTATTCAATTTTAATGGGAATAAAATATTTTCGTAAAGATTTACCAAAATTATTAAAAAAATTGAACTGTATCTAAAAATAATTTGTTTCGCCCACACACCACAACCACTTTGAATAGAAATACCAAATAGAGCAGTTTTAGGTTAGGTTTCTTTTGTTTTTATTAGTTCGAATGTAAAAACACTAAAATAGCTAGTTCGAAAGTATATTTAGAAAGATAAAAAATTGAAAATTGACTTTCGAACTTGCCAAAATCTTATATTCCAAACAAAAAATGCCCCAATGGGCATTTTGTTAACTTTGGTTGTGCTGTCTGTGCAATTCGCGAGCCGAATTGATTGAAATTGGGCGAGAGATTGATGTGGTGAAAGATAAACTAAATATACTGAATTTGCATTGAAATTTTAGCATTTTTTGATATAATTACGGACATGGAAAATAAAGTAAAAACTCTTTATCATGGTTCCGGAATAGAAATAACCGATGGTTTTATTCGTGTAAAGCCGGCTTATTTAACAAAAAACAACCAACCAATAACCGCTGTGTTCGCGTTGGCTGATTTCGTGCATGCTAAACTTTATGCTATTATGAGATTAGTGGCTGGTGAAGGTAAAATGTCGCCATGTGAAAGAAATGCTGTATACATTCAAAGAATAAATAAAGATATTCCAAAAAAAGCCTATGTTTATGAATTAGATTCTGATGGTTTTCAACAGGATATGAGTGGCAGTTATTATTGTTTAACAGACAAAAAGATAAAAAACATTATTGAAATTGATGTTATGCAAGAAATCAAAACCGGTGATTTAAAAGTGTATGTTTTGAAAGATGAATTCAATATTAAAAACATGTCCAGAGATGCATGGAAAGAAATTCTTAAAGATAAAAGCAAATTTGAATTATATAAACCAGACTCAAAAAATATTGATATGGCGATTTTATCACAAATGAAAGATTTAAGTTTTAACAAATAATCTAGAAAAGTTCGAAAATAGCAATTTTTTGCTATTTTTCAAAACCAAACTTTCTAACTCATTGAAACACTTGCCTTTTCAACAAAAAACCGCCCTGAAACGAACGGTCGCACATCTTGGTTGGGGCAGCTGATTCCCTCGACTTCGTCTGCGGGGCATTCATTAACATTCAAACTTCGCGATGCTCGTTTTCACTTACTCATTGTCGAACCATAGCAACTTACGTTGCGTGGTCGAACCAGAACCTCAATACCAAAATTAAAAACGCCACTTTGGGCGTTTTGAAATTTTGGTTGGGGCAGCTGGATTCGAACCAACACTAGCGGAGTCAGAGTCCGATGTTCTACCATTAAACTATGCCCAAATATGACAGTTTATTATATATTTATTATTTGTTTTTTCAATTAAATATTTTCTTATGATATGGAAATACAAATTTTTTATGTTATAATCTCACTTGTTTAAGTATAACAAAAA
>JAKSSZ010000041.1 GCA_024402835.1 Alphaproteobacteria bacterium
TCAAGGTTATTGGCTTTCAGACAATCAAGGAATTTATTGTTTCTTTCGATTTTGATGCTATAACCCCAACCGATTTTAGTGATGTATGGGTTCCAGAATCCAATGGTATATCTTTGGATACAGCAAAATATTTTGTTAAACAATTTTCAGATGCTTTAAATTTTGAATTTGTTGAATATGCGGTCAGTGGTAATCAAAAAATGTATGATATTGTAAAAGATATTATAAATATTATCGTTCAAAACCGTGACTAAGGTTATCAAAAATATATCCCCTGTTCCGAATCATTTTTGCATCACGATATCTTTGTTTATCTTCAGATGTTTTCATTTTAAAAGCCAACGAAGCAATTTGCCTTTCTGTCATATTTTTCATTATTCTGTATAATTTACGTGTCTTGTAATCATATAATCCATAATATGTTTTGTATGTTCGTCCAAAATCTATTCTTTTTCCATGGACAAAATTTTCTTCACGAATCTCTTCCTTGTCTGTTTTATATATAAACGATTTCTGTGGTTGTTTGATAAAAGTTTTGTCTGTTTTTTCTTTAACCCATTTTGATAACATATATTGTTGACCACACAAATTCGCCATATACATTATATTGTTATACTTAGGTTCACAATGATAAGCACATAATGCCGTTGGAATTTCATATATTGCACCATGTCCATGACAATGAATCATTGTATTAAATACTTTAAGTGCATAAGAAACATTTAATTGTGGGAATGTTAATTTATATACATTTGATACCGCCCCACTCCATTCGCGAAAAGGAGGATATCTATCGTTTGTTATTTCATAAGTTTCTAATACACATTGAGTACCAAACAAATTAGCAATATCATCAAGAAAGTATTGTCTTTCAGTATGATGTGCAAATTCTTCATATTTATCAGCCAACAGTGTATCTAGTTTTTCAAAAAACAATTTTGTGACTGTGGCTATGTTATCTTTGGAAATCAATTTTCTTAATTCTGGGGGCAAACAACCAACATGGGTATCAACAGCGCATTTGTCAATAATACTTTGCAAATTTTTGACATTATAAACACCATTAACACGCAAAAAACCTGTTAAAGCACGATGTTTGCACTTTGCCTGTATTGTTTCAGAGAAAAGAACTTTTTTGTTTTTCATAAGCATAGTTATCTTTATTACAAGCAAAGATAATAACACAAAAATCATTTTTGTCTATAATTATTTTGATTCTGGAATATTGTCTGCATTTAAAGAATCCAAACGAATAACTTTATCTGGATTTGCAGATAAATCATCAACCACAACATCAAGTTTTTTACGATATTCTATAAATGCCTTTTTATTTGTGGCATTAAGATTATCTATGGCCGGCAATTTTACCGTCAATGGATTTACATGGTGACCATTTTTGATTACTTCATAATGTAAATGTGGTCCAGTTGATAATCCCGTAGAACCAGCATAACCAATAACTTGTCCCTGACGAACAGCAGTGCCAACATTTACCCCTTTGGCAAAACGTGACATGTGCGCATACAAAGTTTCAAAAGTGGCATTATGACGTATCTTTACAAAATTGCCATGTCCACGATTATATCCACGTGCAATAACACGCCCCGCCCCAGCCGATGGTATTGGTGTTCCGGTTGGTGCACGGAAATCAACACCTTTGTGAGCACGTGTAAAACCCAAAACAGGATGTTTGCGTCGTGATGAAAAACTGGATGTGACTTTTGCATTATTGATTGGAGTTCTTTTTAATGATTTTATTGCACCATTTCCCATTTCATCATAATAACCAACAGTTCCATCAGATTTTTTAAATCTGTACATTTTGACATTTCCACGTAATGCTTCAAAAGAAATTGCAATAACATGTCCATTGTCTATTTTCTTATTTGATGCATAATTTTCTTCGTATACAACCGAAAATTTTTGACCAGCACGAACATCACGTTCAAAATCCATTTCAAAAGCCAATAAATCATATACATCTATTAAAATACCAGCAGGAATACCCGCACGTTGTCCAGCAAGATAAAAACTATCCCCATCAAGAATTTCACCACTGTGATATGTTATACGGGTATCCCGTTCAATATCTATACTTTGACACAACCAATCACCAGGTTGGGCGCAACTTAATTCTACCTGGTGCCAAGGGCCATTTATAATTACTATTTTGGATATTGGTTCGTTTGGACTTGGTTTTATAAAATCTATCTTGTCTGAATCAGCACGTAATGTAGAAAAACCGGCTTCGGCTTTTAATTTTTTTGCAATTGTATCTATGTCCTGGGGGGTAAAGCCCTGCTCGCTTAAAAGTTTTGATAAAGTGTCCCCAGATTTAACAGCGACTATAGTGTGACTTTCTGGATGAAATACCGCATTATGAACGGGTTTATAAAACAAAACCATCCATAGTGCAACCAACACCATTATTACAGCACAAATTAAAGTTATTTTTGTAATCAGATTTACTTCTGCAAATCTGTTTTTTATATTTTGTATAATATTTTTTGCTTTTTTCATAAGCCCCATTATAATAAAAATATGGAATTAAATCAAGCGTTCTCGATTTTACAATCTGCGGGTGGAACACGTGCAGCCAGAATAATTACAGACAAATATAAAAAATTGTCCCGATATAAAACAATGTATTTCGCAAAAAATCTACGCAAAGGTGTCCCCGTTGCAAAACTGATACATTCTAAATGGTTTTTCGGTTTAGATTTTTACACAAACAAATGGACATTAGACCCAAGACCAGATACTGAAACATTAGTAGAATCAGTAATTAAAGATTATAAAACAAAAGAAAGCCAAACTATTTTAGATATAGGCACCGGCACAGGTTGTATAATTTGTGCATTATGTAAAAACTTAAATAATTTAAATGGTATTGCCATAGACAAATCATATATGGCATTAATGGTCGCATATCGTAATATAAAAAATTTACAACTAGCAAACCAAATAAAATTAAAACATTGTGATATAAAAAAATATAAGCCGCATAAAAAATTTAATATTATTGTTTCCAACCCGCCATATATAAAAAAATCTGACTATCGGGTCAATAAAGCGGCAAATTTTGATCCAAAAATAGCATTATACGCAAAAGATAATGGCATGGAGTTTTACGATATAATTGCACAAAAAGCAAAAAATTGGTTATATGACAATGGAAAAATATATTTAGAAATTGGTGTTGGTCAAACCCATAGTGTAATAAAGATATTTCAATATTATGGCTGGAAATTTGAACGCACAGAAAAAGATTTATCTGGTATAAATCGCGTAGTTGTTTTTACAAAACTATAAAAAGAATTGATTATTTTGTTTTAACCAACCAATAGTTGTATTTTGCCCATGACCATGGACAACAAAAGTGTCATCTGGTAGATTTAGTTTTACTAAATTATGTATAGAATTTTGTAAATCTGTATAATTGCCACCAGGTAAATCGTATCTGCCGTAACCATTTGCAAAAATAGTATCGCCAGTTATTAAAAATTTATATTGTGGAAAATAAAACATTACACCACCGGGGGTATGACCGGGGGCGCAAATAACATTCATAAAAACATTAGTAAATAATTCAATTGTTGTATTAGGAATTATATTTAATGATTGTTTATAATCTGGGGCTATATGGGGCAAATTAAACATATCCAAAATTTCATTACCCCACCCTATTAAAAATTTATCTGTTTCATTTAAAAACCAATCTATATTAAATTTTTTTGCCAACGTGGGTGCTGAACAAATATGGTCAGGATGTCCGTGTGTTGAATAAATTGCCAACAACGTCAATTTATTTTCCAACAAAAATTGTGTCCAATTTGATTCATACCCCCATGCATCAAAAATTATTGCTTTGTTTTCAAAAGAAACCACCACAGAATTTGTATTCTGGGGTGGCATAGATATTATTTGAAAATGAACTTTATTATTTAGTTGCATTTTTTGTTTTACGAACAGTTTTTGTTTGTTTTTTTGCTGTCTTTTTACCAAAAACAATTTCACGTATTTCATCAGCAGTTAATGTTTCACGTTTCAATAATTCATCCGCTAATTTTTCAACCGTTTTTTTGTTTTTAGTCAATAATTGTTTTGCATCATTATGTGCCGCATTCAACCAATTACTAATTTCATTATCAACGATTTCGGCTGTTTTTTCAGAAGCATTTTCCAATGCTGTTTTCTGTCCAAAGGTACTTGCTTGATTTATAGCAACCATACCCAATTTATCAGACAACCCAGCAGTTGTTATTGAATAACGAGCCAAATGAGTAGCCATTGCAATATCACTTTCGGCGCCCGTTGTGATTTTATTTTTACCAAAAAATAATTCTTCGGATGCACGACCAGCCAACGCAATAGATAAATTAGCACGAACTTCTGCCAAAGTCATAGATACTTTATCGTCTGTTGGTAAATGTTGAACCATTCCCAACGCACGTCCACGGGGAACAATTGTTGCTTTGTGTATTGGATCTGTGATATCTGCATAATGTAAACTTACAAAAGCATGACCGGCTTCGTGATATGCAGTCAATTTTAAATCTTCGGGACGCATTTTACGATTTTTCTTTGGTCCCATTAAAATCTTATCACGGGCTTCATCTATATCGGCTTGCTCTATATTTTTGTGTTCCATGCGAACAGCATGCAATGCCGATTCGTTTAATAAATTTTCTAAATCTGCACCAGAAAAACCTGTTGTTCCACGAGCAACATCTTGTAAAGATACTGTATCTGATAATTTATATTTTTTAGCATGCAAATCCAATATCGCACGACGTCCAGATAAATCTGGTAATTCAATATGAACCTGTCTGTCAAATCTGCCCGGACGCAATAATGCACTATCCAACATATCAGGACGATTCGTTGCACCAATTACGATTATACCGGTATCATTAGAAAAACCATCCATTTCTATTAATAATTGATTTAATGTTTGTTCACGATCTTGGTCATTAAAAGAATGTTGACTGCGGCGTTGACCAATAGCATCTATTTCGTCTATAAATAAAATACATGGTGCGTTTTTCTTTGCCATTTCAAAAATTTCTTTTATTTTAGCAACACCCAAACCAACTATGATTCCAGAGAAATCACTTCCAGATGTGGCAAAAAATGGAACATTTGCTTCGCCCGCAACTGCACGTGCCAGTAAAGTTTTTCCCGTTCCAGGTTCACCTGATAACAAAATACCACGTGGAATACGAGCACCCAGCGCTTTGAATTTTTCTTTATTTTTTAGAAACTCTACTATTTCTGTTAATTCTTGTTTTTCAGCTTCGATACCGGCTACATCTGCAAAGGTTGTTTTTGTTTTACCAACAGTAATTTTTGTTGGATTTTGACTTGTAAGTGCTTTACTGATACTACCATTTTTACCACCACGCAAAAAATGTAATATCCACCAAATAAATAAAATACCCATTAAAATTGGAATCCATGTTCCAAGATATTCAACCCATGATTTTGCATTGTCTATGGAAATTACAGTCCCATTTTTTGATATTTTTTCAAGCAACGCTGTATCATAAGATATAACCGCTTTATATTTTGTTCCGTCCTTTAATGTTCCAGTTGCGATATCTTCTTTGATATTCATTGTTTTAATATCATTTGAACGACGCAAAACATCAGAAAAGGATAATTCAATTGGACCAGATATTTTAGCTGTTGTATTCTCAACATTTTGTGTTGATACGTGCATACCAGTAAAACGAATTATCATACCGATAAACAATATTGCAAAAATTATTAAATAAAATGTTGAACCGTCTTTTTTCTTGAATGCTTTATTTTCTTTTCTCATGTCTCTTCCTAAAACTTGTTCTTTTTCCTTCGGGGACAATTAAA
>JAKSSZ010000042.1 GCA_024402835.1 Alphaproteobacteria bacterium
TAGAATCTGCAAAAAAACGTGGGGCAATGGCTTTGTTTAACGAAAAATATGGTGATACGGTTCGTGTTATTACCGCCGGAGATATTTCATGTGAATTATGTGGTGGAACACATATTTATCACACTGGCGAAATTATCAAAGCACGTATAAACAAAGAAAAATCTATTAGCTCTGGGATACGTCGTATTACAATGTCCGTTGGAACTTTGGCTGAATAATGAAACAATTAACAGACACAGATATAGAAAATATGATTTTGACTGATAAAAATAATAATTTATCGGCCACAAATGACAAAATTGTTCGTGAAACTGTTAGAAAAGAATTACAAATTCAAAAGCATATACCCAAAACCACACCCATTTCAACCCACCCCATAATAGATTTTCATGGTCACACCGAAGAAGAATCATGGCAAATGCTGGTTAACATTTTGAAAACAGGTGCAAGAGAAATTACTGTTATAACTGGTGCAAGTGGTATTTTACATCAAAAATTTCCACAATGGATTGCTAATACTGTTATATCAAATAAAATAGAATCTTGCAAAGCACTTAATAATGGTAGCTTTTTAATAAAAACACATAAAAAAACTATTTAGCCCTGTGTGTAAATTCCGAAGGGTCTATAAAACCATTATTTTTATCTTTCATCCCGTAATGTAAATGAGGCCCCGTAGAACATCCCGTATTATCAGATAATGCTATTTGTTGTCCAAAAAAAACTTTTTCCCCCTCTTTCACCAATGATCGGTGTAAATGACAGTATATAGTTTTTAGCCCCACAGCATGTTCTATGGTTATACCATTGCCACAACTATTGTCAGAAAAAACTCTCAAAACAGTCCCATTGGCGGTTGTATAAACTGGTGTATCACTTGCAACTGCATAATCAATACCTTGATGTGGCTGTCTTACCCCCTTTACAGGATGAATTCTTGGTCCAAACGGGGAAGATATTCTTGGTAAATTTTTTACAGGCTCACCAGTTGGGATATCATAACTAGCAGTTGTTGGTGTTGATATAATTTGTTTGCTTGTATTATTGGCTTGTACATTTTGTTCGTATTCTATGACTTCTTTCATAGCAATTTCTGTATTATATTTGGTTAAAGCGATATCTTCTTCTATTGTTATCCCCGCATAAGCACAATTTTTTATACAAACACCCTTATTATCGTATTCAGATTCAAAAACTTCATAACCTTCTTTTAATATTTGCATTTGTTCAACAAAAGGCACATCATCAAAAGTTTTTGGAAAAGACGTTGCTTTCAAAAAACTTTCGGCAGAAACAAAAGTCGGATACATAGCAACAATTATATAAAATACATAAAATCCTTTCATTATTCTTAATTATATTATACTTTACAAATAAAAACAATCTTATCTTGACTATTGTTGCATATTTTTGCTTATATATTATTGAAAAAGGTTATATAAATCAAAGGAAGGAAAATATGGCAACTTTACATTTCTTTTACGGAGTTATGGGTTCATCAAAATCGGCTTTGTTGGGAATAAACGCTTTTAATTTTAATCACACAGGCAATAGTTTTGAAGTCATAAAACCCCAAACAGATAATCGTGATTCAACAACAGAAATTGTTTCCAGAATCGGTGTAAAAACACCCGCAACAGCTCTTAAAACACTAAAAAATTATATTCCTAAACCAGAAACACAATTTGTTTTGATAGATGAAGTTCAATTTTTCACTCCAAAAGATATAGATAGATTAGTTGCCATTGCAGATAGCAGAGATATTCGTATAATGTGTTATGGATTAATGATAGATAGCAATGAAAAAATGTTCCCTGCTGCAAAAAGATTAGTAGAAGTTGGCGCAAAATTACATCGTATGGAATCTGTATGTCAAATTGATGGTTGTACACATTTAGCCACACATCATTTGAGATTTGATAACAATGGGAATGTCATACATCGTGGGCAACAAATAGCCATTGGGGCAGACCAGTACCTATCAACTTGTAGAAAACATTTTAATGAGATGTATTACAAAAACTATAAAACAAAAACACATTAAAATAAAAAACTTGCAATACAGATAAAATAATATAAAATACTATTCGTTTAGGCGCCCATGGCTCAATTGGATAGAGCATCTGACTACGGATCAGAAGGTTGAGGGTTCGAATCCTTCTGGGCGCGCCAGAAATTATCGCAGATTTCTGCGATTTTTTTATTGCTTGTTTTTATTTGACAAAATTGCCATTTGTCTTATAATATATTTATATTTCAAAAGGATTTATAATGATGTTTCTTAAAAAGATAAAAAACATAAAAAATAAATTACAAGAACGCATGCAACTTGCACAAATACTAAAAGAACACAGATTGTATGAACAAGGTAATTTAAAACAATCTATTCTCTCTACAAGAGAAAAACAGAGATAAAGCAAAAAAAGAAATAATTATGAAAAATTATCACAAAGTAACATTTACACCTAATATGGAAGATAACAATTTAATAGATACAGCAACAATGCATGTAGTTATAAAAGCATATAATGATGCTGTTACTGCTGTGAAAGAATTATCAAGATATGCTGGCAGACGTGCTCCAACATATACAGATATGTTAACTTTTAGACATGCGCCTTTGGATAAAATTTTACGTACTTTGACAAATGCTAGAAAAAACATGAGCAAAGTAACAAAATTATTTCAAAAAGAAGATACTGAAAAAGTTTTAAATGCATTAAAAGATTACGAATTATATTATCAAGAAACAATATTCTTTTTAAATGGATTAAATATAAATTATAATCTGGACATGATGTTTGCATTTGATAAATTTATAAACGAATGGAAAACACTCATAAAAAAATTTCCACAAATAAAAAAAATATATCGCGAACACTATTCAAAAATTACCGGTTTTATTGAAAAAACATTAGCAAAAATTGACCCGGAATTAGTAAAAAATCTAAATGGAGATATATCAACCGCTGATGCAATTGAAATTGTTCAACAAATGCAAGATGCGAAAGAAGCACTATATATTCCAGAATTTTATATAGAATTTAAACGTTTTAAAAGTATCAAAGAAAAATTAGAAGACGGACTTGCTATAAAAATAAAAAATGCGGTTCAACATAGACGAGAAAAACGTATTGACTCTTCATTTGCCCAACATCAAGAAATTTATTCACAAATTTATGAACAAGCAGAAACAATTAAACAATTACAAGAACAAGTTGCCGTGTTACAAAAAGAAAACACAGAATTAAAACAAGAAATAAACAATGGTGGCATTTTAAAAAAATTGTTTAATTCTTATTCTCGTTAAACAAATTGTATTTTTTGATATAATAAAAACATAAATCTGTGAATTAAAAATTTGTATTTCTGTTAAAACAATTATTATACAACAAGTTCTTGCGTTACTAGCCAATTTTTTCTACAATCAAAATCATAAACAATAGGAAGGAATGTTGAAAACACGAATTTTATCGTATTTTTCGCGTATTTTGTATATATTTGCTTTGGCGTGTATATATTGTTTTTCAACATTCAACAATGCTTTTTCTGCTGATGCAATCATAACATACAACTATACAAACGGTGGTTCTGGTTGTTCCAATGAAACTTATACATTGGGTACAGCAAAAGAATTAACATGTATTCCAACAAAAAGCGGTTATATATTTACAGGTTGGTATGACAGTGCAACTGGTGGTAATAAAATTACACAAATAACGGCACTGGATACTGGCGACAAAACATTTTATGCACAATGGACAGAAGATAAGTTTCAAATAAAAACAATAGAATTAACTGATAATGGCATATTTCCATTTGAATTATATGCTGGTGGAACTTTCTATGTTGATTGGGGTGATGGTACAACAGAAAAAATAGAACGTGATAATTCATCACCGAATGATTATACTCATGTTTACAAAAATGGTGGTGTTTATACAATCAGATTTGGTGGGGTGGCAGATAGTTATTATCAAAACACAGGTTCTGGGAACACACCACCTGTTATAAAGTTTTATGATTATATAACAGAAGCATCTGGTTCTTTGAGTAAGATTTTTCCTGTTAGTCAACCATATATGTTTGCAAGTACATTTGCGGGGGATTCACATTTAACGACAATATCTGATACATTATTTAGCAATTTAAATGCTTCCGATTATATGTTTAATTATACTTTTTCAGGATGTACATCTTTACAAAACATACCATCTGATTTATTTAGTGATATTACGACCAGTGCAAATGGATTGTTTATGGCTACTTTTAGTGGTTGTTCTGCGTTAACAACAATTCCATCTGGTTTATTTAGTCATATTACCGAACCTGCTGAAAACATGTTCGGTGGAACATTTAATGGCTGTTCAAATTTAAATAGTATAACGGATGGTAATAATACGGTTAATTATATTCCAGTGTCAATGTTTAGTAATTTAGAACAATATTACAAAGACAATAACATTTTACATACAGCGACATATCCTGTGTTTAATGGGACTTTTGGTTGGACTGCTTTGGCAACAGAATGTCCGACAGGGACAGCGGATTATTTATTTGCTAATACCCCAGATATTTTCTCTGCTTGGGGTGGTACAGTTTCATGTATACCATATATTACATGTCCAAATGGTTTTACCAGCAATACTACGGCAACAGACATTTCCCAATGTTATACAGAGTATAGCAAACAATGTAGTGAAGTAAATCCTGTGACAATTGGTGGAAACACACATATATCAAATGTTATTTATAAAAATGCAACGGCTATGGGACGTCAGTATGCAAGTGGTGATACAGAATGGACATTAAATGATGTATCAGCGTGTGATATATTAAACACTATCTGTGAAACTGGTTATCATTATGAACCTGGTAATGATGGTATAGATGTAGATAACACTATTTCCAGTTCCACTTATTCTGATAGTGGTATGACATGGAATGCTACATTTAGTTATGGAACAATTACAGGAAAAGCAATATGTTCATCAACCAAAGGTAAAGGTTTATGGATGAGTGGAGATTATTTGGTCACAACCCCGGATGACATTACAGTGATACCTTATGATGATATAAATGAAGATAGCACAGGACAGTATTGTTATTGTCAAATAGATGGATATACACCATTAAATTCAGCAACTCAAATATTAAATGGAGATTGGACATTTGTTAGTGATCGTGGTTCTGCTAGCAAATGTGCAAGTAATTGTGCATCGCGTTGTTCATTGAATTTTGGAACTTCTACAGAATATAGAACTGCTGTATTAAATGCAGTGGGTGGTCAGGAATCTACATGTAAAGCAAATACATATACAGTTCAATTTAATTCAAATGCAAATGATACAACAGAAACAATGAATTCTGTGATATGTACATATAATAAAAATTGTGTATTGCCTGCTAATATATTCTCCAGAAACGCGTATTCTTTCATTGGATGGACAACAACACAAAGTGACACAGAAATTGCATATACAGACAAAGATACTGTGTTAAATTTGACAGATACAGAAAATGGTGTTGTAACGTTGTATGCCCAATGGGAAATAAAACAAATACAGTGTGTTTCCGGATATTATTTGCAAGCGAATAAATCTATAGCAAACGATTTGTGTTTAATTGGAAACTATTGTCCAGGTTCGGAAATTGTTGAATTTTCAGCAACTGAAAACCAATGTATGGTTCAATGCCCTGTAATAGATGATAAACAATATACAACAATTTCTGGTGCAACATCTATTACCCAATGTTATACAGAATACAGTAAACAATGCAGTGAAGCAAATCCAATAACCATTGGTAATGATACACACATAGCAAGTTTTACTTATGCAAATGATAGTGCAATG
>JAKSSZ010000043.1 GCA_024402835.1 Alphaproteobacteria bacterium
GGCGCTGACAATGCTTTTGTTAAGAGCATAAAGAGCCTTATGAAAAATACTCAAAAGTCATATGAAGAAGCTTGTTCTATATTGGAAATAAAGGAAAGTGATATGCTTCGCTATAAGAAAAAACTGGTTGATATGCCCAATCACAATTCCAATCACATACTCCCAGCTTCTGATATTGTTTTATTTTTTCTTTTGGGTCGTGATGTTGAGCCCAATAGAACCATTCTACTTTATCTTTTAAATATTTGATGTATTTTTCGTTTATTAATTCTGTACAAGAAACTTTTCTTGTGGCTATAGAACGTATTTTTTCTTTAATTTTCTCTTTACAGTTATTTTTTTCTTCTGTAGTTTTTTCTTGTAATTTATCGCAATCTTGAATTGAATCATATATTTTAACCAAATTTAAAAAATCATCTTCTGTTTGAATCATTCCTTTTTTATTAAAAAAGCGTTTGTAATCAAAATAATTTATCTTTGATTTATGATAATTTTCGCTTCTTCTGTAGAGTATACAATCATCAGAATTATTTGAATATTTATCATTATTATATCCTTCCGTTATAGTACACTCTAATTTAACATTTGACTCTAATAATGAATCTCTTTTAAAACAATAATAGTCGTTCATATTAGTAGATTTTACGGAAATTAATTTCGGAATATACAGGGGAATAAGGATAGTCCCAACAATACATATACCTACATCCCCATCATCAAAACATTCATCACGATGTCGAGATTCACAAGATTTTCCTTCATTAAAGTTACTAGAAAATTCTTTATAACTTTCTATAACTTGTATGGGGTCATTTGCCTCTTGTAAATCTTTTACACTGGTTTCTGCCATTTGTTTGTAAGTTGATAAACTCGTACATCCAGTGCATAATAAAGCTACTAAAATTGTGAATGTTTTTTTCATGTTTTTCTCCTTTATTGTATTAAAATTTAAGTGGTTTTACATCATCACACGACATACCTTTTGACTTCACAAATTCTAAATCTATTCTGCACATACAACGCATGCGAGCTCCTACAATAAGCATATATGTTGAAAAATCTTCTGCACCGCCATAAATTATTTTATAAGCATTATCTTCACTCATATATTCTTTTAAATCTGCTCGTAAACATTTACAAAATGTTGCTCCACCATTATCTTTGATACAGTTTGCAAAAGCTATATCTGCTGCTTTTTGTCGTAAGTTGTGAAATAGCGTGCTTATTTTATCATAAGATATTATTCGCAACCCTCCAACCGATAGTTGGAGGTGTTTTATGTCCCCACGGACACACAAATGACGAGGTTCTTACGCCCCAACACAACATTTTGCTATGTCGATGTTAAGTGTAACAAACAAAATATGCATGTGCAATAAAATTGATAAGTGATAGTAAATAATATTTTTTTAGGTTGAGATAATTTTTCTACAAATAATAACTAAAAAATTGGTGCGCCCAGCAGGCTTCAAACATGAGACCCGCAGATTAGAAATCGTCTGAACTCAAACCGATTGTTCGCCCGATTTCCGCCCCTTTCCGCCATTTTACCATTATCCCAACCCCCACCCCATGTAGCAAATATGTAACATTTTTGTGAAAATCATAATCACGAAAAACAATAAGAGAATATTATTTTATAAATCGTATCTGCAAATTCAAATTTATAAATAATTCACAATTTTGTTCGTAAATTATCCCAAAATTATGACGAGTGCTACTAGGTGTATCAAGTTTGGTGTTATTAAACAAATAATCTTTAAATGCGTCTTCGTTATACAAATGATAACAAACTAGTTGCCCGTCGTCTTTAACAACAATATAGCCACCATAAGCAGACAATCTATCATTCCATGGTGTTTGAGGAACCATACCAAGAGCAACTATTTTTAGGAAATTCTTAACTTTGGACATCAATTGAATTTTATTTAAATCAAAATCATTATCCTGTGCAATCAGGTCTCACAGATTGTCCATTGTAGCACCATTCCCTAAATAATAATTCATCAACATTTGTGCAATAATATTTGGCAGTACAGAATCAACTGTGCGTAAATTTTCTTTAAAAACATTACTGGTCATACCAACAAAATCTAATCTTGCACCAGTGTTTAATATCGCTTTTAATCTATCTCTAACTTTGCTACGAGTGTCAATGGCATTTATTTGGTCTTTATCAGCATAAAAATCTGAGATTTTATAAATAAAATTTGTTCCGCTGCTGCTAGCATTTAATAAGGTTGAAGCACCACCAATTTGTGATTTGATTGAAAAACCGTACGGATCTGTCTCAGACACAATATCATCTTTAATTGTTGCGACCAAATCTGACTTTTCTGATGAATTTGCTTTAATTTTGGTTAATAAAAACTCGTGCATAAGTGCTTCTGCTTCCCACACTGAAAAAGTCGCATCTGTAGCTTCTTTTATTTTATCAAAAATTCGTTTTGTTTTTGCAGACAAACCTATTGTGGAAATGTTTTTATATTGTCCTCCTCCGTGAATAATAACTTCGTTATCATTTTCAAGATCGTAAACCAATGGACGTCTTGGGTCGTCTTCACGAAATATTTTTAAAAATCTATAAAAGCGACTTGTTTGGTGTAAATTATTATCCGCCGCAGGAATTTTATGGTCTGCAAACAAACTATACAAAACATATAATTCTGACCATTCCCCTTTGTTTGCCGTTAAACTCATTCTTCTGCCTTTAATATTTTGATTATTTCATCGGCTACAGCTTCGATCGCAGGAACCGCTACCGAATTTCCCAGCTGTTTCATTGCTTGTACTTCCGATACAGGAAAAGCAAATGTATCTGGAAAACCTTGCATTTTTAATCCTTCCTTAGGTGTCAAACGGCGAATTTTGCCATCAACTAAATACGTATCCCAATTTCTACGATCATTTATATCAGAGTGCCTACCACCAACACGCAATGTGTATCCAATTTTTCTATCTACGTGGCCACCGAACACGTCGCTCATCGTCATTTTTAATTTTTTTGGTTCTGGGAATTTAAAATCAATATTTTTATTTTTGAATCCGACCATAAATAATCTAGGTCTGTGTTGCGGGACACCGAAATCAGACGCAAAAACTATTTTATAAAAGAAAGAATAACCCAATTCTTCAATTATTCTTTTGATGGTTGCAAAGGTTTCACCATTATTGTGGTTTAACAAGCCGCGAACATTTTCTATAAAGAATGCTTTCGGTTGTTTTTCTTTCAAAATTCTTGCGATGTCAAAAAATAATGTTCCACGAGTTTCATTAAAACCTTTTTTTAGCCCAGCTTGTGAAAAGGGCTGACAAGGAAACCCACCTGTCAAAATGTCAAAATCAGGGATGTCTTTTGCGTCAATTTTTGTTATATCACCAGCAAAACGCCCCTTGTTAAATAATGTTGGTTCGATTTTGCTGAAATTATATTCGTATGTTCTTCTGGCAAATTCATCCCATTCGGATGCAAAAACACATTTTGCGCCACAATGATGAAATGCCAAATGAAATCCACCGATACCAGCAAACAAGTCTATAAAAGTTATTTTTGCCACCGTTTTCTCCCTGTTAGCAAAAAAAAAATTAACCGCTCCAAGAAAGAGCGGTCAGGGAGTTCCTAATCACTAAATTACTGATTCTGCGGTCTTTCGGATAACCCGTATTGTATAACCAACAGCTCCCCGACCATAACAGTCAGGGATGATAACGGTGCAAAAAACACCGATAACATCATTTTAACGATGCTTTCGCACCGAATTTAGTGGGCTAGGAAAGCCCAAACCCAATCTCTTGGATTCAAGGGAATTTTAACATAATTTTTACAAAATTTCAATTTTCTTATTAAAAAATGTCGGCATTGAAATACCGACCTTTAAAACCTTATTATTTCGTAATATTAAATTTTTTTCTTATCTCTACTTTTAGTAGAACATTTTGTAGCTTTTAACTCTTCTATTGCCCTTGATGCTATATCATTAGCAATAGATCTAAGATCCTGTGCAACTTTCACCTTTGCGAAAGAGCAAGAAATACAATTTTGCATAAAATCTCCTGTTTTTTATATTATAACCTATTTTTTATCGTTTTTCCAACGAAATCCTTCGTGTTTTGATATGATGGCTGTTTTTACTTCACCACCAACACTTTCCATATCCAAAGAAGCTCTGTTTTTCAAACATTCCAATCTTATTAGTGTGGCAGATAAATTTGATAAATCTTCTAGAGGCAGATGAGGTAATGATTGCTGTAAATTATACAACCTGCTACCAGTTATATTTTTATCTACCTCTTTGGCACAATTAGCAAGAGCGTTTTCTATAATGTTTTTTACATCTGGCGTATTTCCGCCGATTGATATAAATAATTTTGCAATAACATCATTGTATATTGTTGTTATACTTTTTTTCAAGCGATGAGGTAACCCGAATATAAACATGTCACTCATATCTCTCTGTGCTAGCTGGATTATATCCTGATCTGTTTCGTGGGCTTCTTCTGAGAAAAATTTGAAAGTTTTATCATTTACAAAACCAACAGAGTGAAAGACATATGTTTTTGGATATATGTCTTTGTCACCATAGCCAAATATGGCAAACCCCGTCATTGCGGGAGAAAAATCACACCTGTTTACAAAAAGTAAAAACATATCAGTAATTTCATCAATATTTAAATTTGGAACATCCAATGTTGTAGGCAAATACACCATTCTTAAATCTAAATATTTTTTTATTCTTGCTTTTAACTCTTTAGTACAGCGCATATTTAAAATATTACGATTGGACGCTAATGCGTCTTTTAATGAATGCAATTCGGTCAGTCCATTTGACGCTATTAAAAAATCGTCAAATGCACCAAGTAAGGGATCCCAAGTACCTATGTGTTGTTTAACGAATTTTTTTAAAAATACTTTAAAATCCTCTACATAATCTTTTAATGAATCCAACTTTTTATTCTGTCTGGTTGTTCCGTATTCCTTAATTATCAACTCAACAGGTATTCCGTTTATTTCAGAATTATTAAAAATTAAAACACCAACAGGTTTATTTTTTATAAGTTGGAATAATTTATTAGCACCATTAAATGTTTTTTTACCAACAGTTGCTGCACTATCTGCAGATGCGGCTACGCCCCGTTTGTTCATTATAACAATTTCTGCTGTCATCCCTTACGCCTTCGATTCTTAATGTTTCGTTTAGGAATATATAGATATGTTTTATAAAAAATCAAGGCTCAAAACTTATGTTCTAAACTTTTTAAGTAAAAAAGTACAAATTAAATGTGTTGGGCTTATCCCACAAACACAATCCTGAACCATTTGCGTAAAAGGTTGAGGTGTGCTTGGTATGTTGTTGCGCTGGCTTGCTCTCCCTTGAATTCGGCAATTTCTTCGGCGGACAGGTCAAGTTCCCTGATAAGTCGATTAGCTAGCCCCATAAGGTAAAAAACGTTTCCTTGTGGGCTTTTCAGGTCAATAACGATGCCTGTCGGATACTTTGCGTTGGGTATAGTGGGCATCTCGTTGCGCTGGTCGGCTTTGTGGCGGGCGACCATCTGAACAAACTTGTTTTGAATGCGACGTAGCAGCCACGCCTGGCGACAGGTCAATTTGCCACCATTCGTTCGGCGAATGGCGGCTTGTAACTCACGTAAAGATCGACAGGCGGCAAAGTACAGCATAACAAAATCTGTGCGATGGTTGGGGCAAATATCATCAAAATGCGTATATTTCATAGACAATCCTTTTATGGTTGTCGTATTTGGCATAATCTTTCACCACTTGTCCAGTTATTTCTTTTTACTGGCTATTTTGGGTTGTGTTGGCTATAATTTTAGCAAAGGAAAAA
>JAKSSZ010000044.1 GCA_024402835.1 Alphaproteobacteria bacterium
CATATAGACACAAAAACAGGTGATGAAATCATAAAGAAAACAACATGGAACGAAAAATTATCTTTGTTATTGGAACAAACATTGCTTAGTTTGGAAGAATTTAAATTACAAAAATCTATACAACGTAAAGTGCGTGAAAAAATGGAGCAAGGACAAAGACAAATGCTACTCCAAGAACAAATGAAAGCAATTCAAGAAGAAATGGGTGATGAAAGCGAAGAAGTAAGCACACAAAAAATCAAAAATAACATAGAATCTTCCGATATGCCGAACGAGGCAAAAGAAAAAGCATTGTCCGAATTCAAAAGAATGAGAACACTATCCCCCATGTCCCAAGAAGGTGGATTATTAAAGACATATCTTGATGAATTATTAAGTATGCCATGGAAAAAACAAGACAAATTCCATATAGATTTAAAACAAGCACGTAATATCTTGGATTCCGAACATTCTGGAATGTTGGAAGTCAAAGAAAGAATCTTGGAACATATTGCTGTTATGAAAAAAACCGGCAAAAATCACGGAAACACTATTTGTTTTGTTGGCGCGCCTGGTGTTGGTAAAACTTCATTATGTAAATCTATTGCAGATGCTTTGGGACGTAAATATTGCCGTATTTCATTGGGTGGCATATCGGACGAAGCGCATTTTCGTGGTCACAGAAAAACCTATATTGGCGCACAATGTGGCCGTATAATGGATGCACTTAAACGTTGCAAAACTAATAACCCTGTTATCGTATTGGATGAAATAGATAAAATGGGACATGATTGGCGCGGCGATCCAGAATCTGCATTATTGGAAATATTGGATCCTGAACAAAATAAAACTTTTCGTGACCATTATTTGGAAGTAGATTTTGATTTATCAAATGTATTATTTATTGCAACGGCTAATTCATTGAATATGTCCAGTGCATTAAAAGACCGTATGGAAATAATAGAAATCCCGGGATATACAATGGATGAAAAAATCCATATTGCACGCGAACATTTGCTTAAACGCGCAGCACACAACAATGGTTGGGATATAAATAACATTGAAATATCAGATAAAGCATTGGAATATCTTATACAGAACTATACTTCCGAACAAGGGGTCAGAAATCTACAAAGGGTTTTAGAGACACTTTTAAGAAGAACTTTATTAGAAAATGATGGTGAAGATACAAAAACAAACTTTACTATTGAAAAAATAGAGAAATTGTTGGCTTTACATAGCCAAAATACAGGTCCATCAAAAATAGGTTTCAGCGCCAGATTATAAAGGTTTATATCATGTATTTAATAATAAACACTTCGGGTAAAGATATTGAATTATTATTGAACGATAAATACTTGAAAATACAAGCCGAAAAACAAGCAATCGGTTTGCCGACCGCTGTAAAAACTATTTTGGAACAAAACAACACAACAATGGCTGATTTAACTGCTGTGGGTGTTGTTGTGGGTCCCGGCAGTTTTACGGGTATTCGTATGGGTATAGCATACGCCAAAGGGTTATCTATTGGATTAAATATACCTGTTATCCCAATAACCGCATTTGATTTATATTTATATTCAAATCCCGATGCTTTTGTTGCTATAGATTCTGGCAAAGGTGATTTTTTTGTTGCAACCAAAACAATGGCTCCATGTATAATGGATATAGATACTGTTGAAACAGAACAAATGAAATGTCCACAAACAGTTGGCCATTTACCATTTGATTTAACAAATGCAATACATATTGTCAAAGAAAAGTTAAATAATAAAAATACAGAACCTGTTATTCCATTATATTTACGTCCAAGTTATGTTGAAAAATAATGTTTAAAGAACTATCCGATTTACACAAAAAATGTTTTCCAGAAAGTCCATGGTCGGACAAAGATTTTGCCGAATTAAAACAATCCGGATGTGAAATTATCATGTCACAAAACGCATTTATAGTATGGCGTGTTACACTGGATGAAGCAGAAATTATTACGATTGGTGTTGCACCAGAACAACGGCGTACAGGTATAGCAACAGCAATGTTGTGTATAATAGAAAAAACATTGAAAGAACAACAAGTTAAAAAACTTTTCTTAGAAGTATCTTCACAAAATATAGCCGGTATAAATATGTATAAAAAACAAGGGTTTAACCAGGTTGGAATTCGCCCAAAATACTATGCCGGAACAGATGCTTTGATAATGGAAAAAGATTTATAATTCAGAATTTATAAAATCTATAACTCGGGAATCAAAAATTATATCACTGGAACGCAACGGCGTTGCTATATGCATATCAGATGCATGTCTGGTTCGCGATAACGCGACATAAGTTTGTCCATGTGCAAATGCGCCACGCGATATATCTATTATAACCTTACTCAATGTTTTACCCTGTGCTTTGTGAATTGTCATGGCATACCCCAAAGTTATAGGGAATTGTTTATAATAACCAACCTCATTTTCTATGATTTTATCATCAGCATCTCTGGAATATTCTATTTTTTCCCATTTTTCTGGTTTTACTGTAACAACTTCGCCACCAGAAGAATCTAATAACCTAACTTTTATCTCGCCATGTCCCAAACTTTCAACACGCCCCATAGAACCATTATACCATTTTGATGAATTTTTAACAAAAACGACCAAAGCACCCTGCTTTAATTTTAATTCTTTTGGTGCTGGAAAATCATCACCAGAAAACTCACCAGAAACCAAACCATTATATTGAAACAAAGGTGCATTTATACGCGATAATTTATCAAAATTTATTCTTTCAGCGACCGGTTTAAAAGGCGTAATTATTACTGCATTATTTTTAATTTCATCGTTGATAATACTACATTTATTAAAAAACTCAAGTGATTCAATATTATTGTTTCTTAGCCGTTTTAAGTTATCAAGTAATTCAACATCATTCTGTCTGTAAACAGTATCAAATTCATACCGACAAAAGCCGGCTCTTTTGTAAACATTTGAATCAAAAAAATATGCGTTTTCATATCCATATTCTTGTTTATAATAATCTTTTGATGCATTAGTTATAACAGGTGGTAATTGAAACAAATCGCCAATCGCAACAACTTGAATTCCACCAAACGGTTCATTGTTTCTGCGAGCATATCTTGCCAAAATATCTATGGCATCTAACAGATCAGGTGCAACCATAGATATTTCATCTATGATTATCATATCCGTAGCATTTAAAATATTACGTGGTTTTGCCTTTAATTTTAATAATTCTGGAAATATAAAATCACGTGGCTGTATTTGGAACAACGAATGTATTGTTTGCCCCCCGATATTTAACGCAGATACCGCTGTGGGACATGCACATATAATTCTTTTTTTAGAAGCACGTTTTAGATAACTTATAAACGTTGATTTACCTGTTCCCGCCTGCCCCAAAATAAGAGTATTTGAATGAGTATGCTCTATGGTATTAAAAGCATCTTTTTGATTTTGGTTTAAAATATCAACTATTTCGGACATGTGTAATATATATCTAGCACAAAAAGCATCTTTTTTTTATTTCAGTTTTAATAAAAAAGGTGATAAATATGATTTTGTGTTTATATATCATATATGTAGTAATATATGTATTTCTCGGGGGTTTAATGCGCAAAAATGATAATTTTTTCTTGAAAATATTTTGGTTGCTGACAATAGAATTGATGGCGACTATACCAAATTATAAAAAACAACCAAATTTTCAACAAAACAATGAAACAACAGATATTGTTTTATCAAAGATACCTGTTTTCCAATCTGTAGAACGCGTTAGTTATCACACAGACACCACATCACAGGGAAACACGTTATTATATTACTGTAATGGAGACATCACACGTCTGTATGTAGAAGGCAATAACAATTATAAAATGCAACTCCCCTATTTTGCACACGAAAACTGGCACCACCATAACGATAAAACAAATTACAGAAACTTTACAAACTTGACTCCCCAAGAATACGTTAAATTATGTGCTTGGGATGAAATATCCGCAAATCTTTGCGCTATTTTGACAGCCAGATATGAATATATATATTCTAAAGACAAACAACAAGTCATTAAAAATTATCAAAACACATATATGAAATTCTATTTTGATGCGATAAAGAACAAGTCAATAAAACCAAATGCAAACGAGATTTCCCCAAAAGAATGTGCTTTTATAATAAACGGCACAAAAAACATGTGGATGAAAAAATATTGGTCGCTGTATGTTAATAATTTTATAAAAAGAATTAGTTATCGTATGAATAATTTAAATCCAACAGTAAATTCTGTTGATTATTATATCTCTTTACGTAATCAAATGCTAAATATTGGTGGAATAAATTTTGGTATTTACTTGAAAAACGACATAACACCAAATACCAAATTGTTATTAACAATGGAACAAATGTATAAAACAAATTGTTTTAAACAAGATTGGCAAGACATTGCCACAAACATCATGAATCATGAACAGCTATTATCGGGATTCACACAGCCACAACAAGAAGAATTTTTAAAACATATTGCTATCGTAACCACATTAAAAAATGTTTTATCAAAATTTGACTACCAAACATTGATTTCTGACCCCAAAATTATAATAAATAACTATAACAGCATAAAACAAACCTTTTATCACAACAAATGCTTTTACGATTGGTTCTATCATATTCCAAAAGATAATTTCTGCTTGTTTTATGGCGACAAAAGGTTCTTTTACAGTTGCGTTACAGATTTATATAAATACAAAGATATAAATTTAGTGGATATTATCGGTAAAAAAAATATATTTTCAGACAATTTTGCAAATACTGACTTTTCCTTTACACAATTACCAACAGTATCAAATAATACACAAAACAATGAACATCATAAATCAGAAACACAATACATAGATTTACCGAATTTTTCACAACCCATATTGGTCAATCCAACCAAAGCACAACAATATCAAATACAAAAAGCAATTCGGACATTTGAAGATTTTCCACAAGTTTTAAAAGAATGTGATACCCCTGCACAAATCAAATATCTGCAATCACAGTCGCAACAGCGATAAAACTTGCAGAAACACGCGTTATACGATAAAATAATTATATTATGAAACAATATGACGTTATTATTATTGGTGCGGGTGCTGCGGGATTATTTGCGGGTATAACATTGGCCACACGCAATCGCAACACATTAATTTTGGACAAAGGTGATTCTGTTGCGCGTAAAGTGGCTATTTCTGGTGGTGGTAATTGTCATTTTACGAATTTGTCCGCCACAAACCAACCTTATCATGGTAAAAATCCGGCTCTTGTATGCTCTGCTCTGGCACAATTTTCGCCGACAGATATGTTAAATTTCGTAAAATCTAAGAATATAGAATATATTGAACCAGAACCAAACAGATTTTTCTGCAAAAATGGCGCAAATAATATAGTTGATGCTTTATTACCATCTAATAAATATATTCATATAAAACAAAATACAAACGTTATAAGTATACAAAAAGAAAACGACAAATTTATAGTTATAACAGATACAGACATATTCAAATCAGAATCTGTTATCGTAGCGACGGGTGGCATATCATATCAACATTTGTGTGTTTCCGATATTGGTTATAAAATAGCAAAACAATTAGGATTATCCAATGAAGATTTCATTGATTATAATACAAAAAAAGATGGATTAGAAAAAAGAAATATGAATATAAATAAAATTCAACTTAAAAAATATAAGGA
>JAKSSZ010000045.1 GCA_024402835.1 Alphaproteobacteria bacterium
AAATGGAATAATATACAGTCCGTACTCACAATATAATCTAACAATGAAATGTGAATTAAGCGGACTTCAAGTAGGTTCTGGAGAATTCGGAGGAAAATCAGAATTTGTTTTCAGTTTACCTAAGACTTCTAGAAAGTTATTCAGGACGAAATACATTCCTGGAAAAGAGGATGATATTTCCTTTAGATTTATTGAAAACTAAATACTTTCTTTTTTATCCAAAACTTGCGGTAAATTTACAAACCATTGATATGAATCATCTATTGACATATCACAGACATCCATGATATCACAATTATTGATTTTGATACACAGTGCCTGTATATTCAATCTTTTACCATGACAAGTAGAACATGTTTTTTCTGTTAAATACTGGGACAACTCATCTTTTTTACTATCTGATTCTGATTCACGAAATCTGCGTTCTAAATTTGGTATTACACCCTCGTAAGCCTTTTCATAAATAAAACCATTCCAATTTATTTCTCTTTTTGAGATAATGTAAACCAAGGTTTTGACAATGATATTTTATAACTTTTATGTAAAGCAGTTAACAAATGTTCATACTGTGATAACATTCCCCCACGGGACCACGGAGCAATAGCGCCATCTTGGATAGATTTTGATGGGTCTGGAACAACTAAATCAGGAGATATATTTAATTGAACACCCAAACCACCACAAGTATTACAAGCGCCAACAGGTGCATTAAATGAAAACAATCTGGGTTCTATTTTTGGAACAGTAAAACCACTTATTGGACAAGCATATTCTTGGGAATATAAAATATCTTCATTAGTATCAAGACGACGAACAATAACAGAACCTTTGACTAAACGTAAAGATGATTCAAAAGCAGCATACAATCTGGAACGAAACTCATCAGATATATCATCATTAGTTGGTATAACCATTCTATCTATGATTATAAAAATTGTATGTTTTTTATTTTTATCTAATTCTATCGGTGAAGACAAATCAAACAATTCATTGTCTATGATTGCTCGTTTATACCCCTGTTTTACTAAAAAAGCCAACTCTTTTTTATATTCACCTTTGCGTTCACGAACAAAAGGCGCCATAACATATATTTTTGTATCAGCGGGCAATCTTAAAGCCATTTCAACCATTTCAGCAATAGTTTGAGATTTTATTGGCAAACCTGTCACAGGGGAATATGGTACACCAATACGAGCCCACAATAATCGCAAATAATCATATATTTCAGTCACCGTTCCAACAGTAGAACGAGGGTTATGAGAGGTTGTTTTTTGTTCAATTGATATGGCAGGAGAAAGCCCTTCGATTGTATCAACATCAGGTTTTTTTTGCATATCAAGAAACTGTCTTGCATAACTTGAAAGAGATTCTACATATCTGCGTTGACCTTCGGCATAAAGAGTATTAAATGCCAAAGAAGATTTACCAGACCCAGATACACCTGTTAAAACGACAAGTTTATCTTTTGGTAAATCCACATTAATATCTTTAAGATTATTTTCACGGGCCCCGCGAATCTTTATAAAATCATTCATAATAAAATTTATACTCTTATTATTCTGCTATACCAACAGATTTTAGAGCATCGGGAGACATTGAAATACCAGTTTTTCGTGTATTTGCTGGTCCTAACTTTTTTAATAATGTTCCATCAACCCACACATCTATTGCCCCAACATTACCAAATGTACCTTTGTATTTATCACCATTTGGCATATAAAAGACATCTCCGGAAACCAATTCTAAACTAAATATAGAATTACCACGTGCATCTTCTATTTTTACCCAAGAATCTTTTTCTGCCTGTAAAATAACTCTGGCTTCTTCCCTGTTTTTTGTTCCAAATCTTTCATGAACAGGTAATTTAAATGCAGGGTCAGATACCGTTGTTGCAACTTCTGTTTTTGTTTCAACAGGTTGAACTGTCTTTTTGTTTCCTGAAAACACCAATAAGATTACTATTAAAACAACAAGCAATCCCCCAAAAATACCAGCTAATAATTTCCAATTCTTCTTAATATATTGCAAAATTTTTGAATAATAATTTTTTAAATCTTCTTTGGTTACAAATTTATGTTTACCTTGTTCTACATTAGAAACTTCAATCTTTTCTTCTTCTTTTATTAAACCAAGTTCCTTTTTGATTTTTCCGACAACTTCGTCCGGATTTAATCCAAGTTCCATCGCATAATTACGAGCAAAACCAAGTATATATACTGTTTCTGGAATAACATTATAATTTCCATCTTCCAATGCTTGTAAAAATTCTTCGCGAATACATAATGTCTTTGCAATAGTTGATATTTCACGTTTTCTGCGACCTGTGGTACGTGCCGTACGCAACATTTCTGCTGCAGTAATATCTGCTATTTGTTCCATTATTTCTTGATTTTCACTCATAGATAAACCTCTTTTATTTATTTCATATAAGATATTAAGCCCAGAACTGTCAAATGTCAAACAATGTGCCAAAATTCTTTTATCGCATTTCTTAATAATTGCTCATCTGTAATTTGATTTATTTTTACACGAAATTGCGAAGAATTTTCCATACCAGCAGAATACCAAGCGACATGCTTGCGAAACATAGGAATCCCCTGCTTTACACCATAATAATTTATAACATAATCCAAATGTTCCAATACTATGTTTCCTGTGTCATCTATATTTGGATGATTTCCACATAATTCACCAAAAAGCCAAGGTTGTCCAAGCATTGCACGTCCAATCATTACACCATCATAATTTAAATTATAATATTTTTTTATATCTTCTATGTTTTTTATATCACCATTAGCAATAATAGGTAACGGTAAATTTGGTTTTATATCCAGTGTAGATTTACCGAAATATCCCTGTGCACGAGTTCTACCATGTAAAATAACAAACGATGCCCCACAATCTGCTGATATACGAACAAGGTCTTGCCAATTTTTATGTTGTTCATCCCAACCTAACCTTGTTTTAACAGAAACTGGTATATTTACAGATTTTACAACTTGTTCTATTATCTGCCCAGCAAGTTTATGATTCTGCATTAAATAAGCCCCTGCACCTGCTCTGGTTGCTACTTTTGGAACAGGACACCCCATATTTATGTTTATCCATTTTGCGCCGTTATCTTCCAATATTTTTGCAGATTCCCCCATCAGTGTAGCATTTGCACCGAAAATTTGTGCGCCGATGTTTCCTTCATCAAAATATGTGTCAAAGTTTCTGATACAATTTTTATGTTGTTCAACTAAAGAATGGCACGATATCATTTCTGTCACTATTGGTATATCCGGAGCAAATTTCCGAATCATCATTCTAAAAGGTTTATCTGTGATACCAGCAAGAGGTGCAGCAAAAATTTGATTATTTGTAAACATTTGTGATATAATATAAACGCTATGAGAGAAAAAATCAAAAAAATCGTTAATTTTATTAAAAATGCTTGGTCTGGAAGCAGAGCTGGTAAGTTTGGTATATTTTTATTTATATTATCTGTGTTTCTATTTACCAGATTATTCTGTGGGAGTCATAACATTCAAGGATTTATTATTAATTCTTGGAAAGTGCATTCTGAACAAAAAGAGTTAATACAAGCAAAACAACAATTAGAAACTCGCAGAAATCAAATTAAATTATTACGTCAAAATAACACTTCTGACTACATAGAAGAATTAGGGTTGAAAGTTTTAAACTTTGGCAACCCTAACTTTCAAGAACTTGAATACTAATAAGATTTGCTAGTTCATATATACTATCATTGTATTTAGGTAGCAAGCAAACAACAACCATAGTAAATAAGGAACTGTTAACCAAAACGCTGAATGACGTATTCTGAAAAATGCCTTTGACATAAACATCGCAACTATTATAAGAGCAACAAGAACTATTAAACTTATTTGTGTTAAATTTAATCCAAAAAATACCCAAGTCCACAATGCGTTTAATATTAGATTACCAGCAAATAACGTATATGCTGTTATTCTATCACGATATTCCGCAACAGAATCTCTTTGTATTACTAAAAACAATGCTACACCCAATAATATATACAATATTCCCCATACAACACTAAATACCCAACCATCAGGTGTCAAAACAGAATTATTTAGTGTTGTATACCAAACATTCTGTCCACTGGCAGTCGGTGCAAAAAGCAATCCAACAAGTCCTGGTAAAAAAGATAAAAACATAGCAAAAATAAATTTTAGAAATGTCATAGTTTCCTCCTTTGTTATGACACTGTAAAATGTATCATAATTTGGAAGGCCTGTATATTGGGATGAATTCCTATCTATTTTCCCATAACACCGTATTTGCCACGATTTATAGGTCTGTAAGATAACGCTTCGGTTATATCCGCCATATTTATAGTATCCGAATCACGTAAATCAGCGATAGTTCTGGCTATTCTTTTTATTCTATTATATCCACGTGCAGACAAACCCATTTTTTCTGCTGCTGCATTTAAAAACTTTGTTAAATCTTCATCAAGAATAACATATTTTTCTAAATCTTTGCCGTCCAGTAAAGAATTCATATAACCCTGACGTTTTATTTGTTTTTCACGTGCTTTTACAACCCGTTTTCTGATATCGGCACTTGTTTCTTGTTGAATAGCATTTTGTTGTTTATTTATTTTCCATGGGTTTACTGCATCTATATCAACATGTAAATCTATTCTATCTAATAATGGGCCAGATATTTTATTTTGATATGCTTCTGCACAACGTGGTGCTTTTGAACAAGATAAAGCCGCGTTACCCAAATTACCACAAGGACATGGATTCATCGCGGCTATTAATTGAAATCTTGCTGGATATACTGCATTATGTTTTGCACGAGAAATTACGATTTTACCAGATTCCATTGGCTGACGAAGAATCTCTAAAGTTGCCCTATTGAATTCAGGCAATTCATCCAAGAACAATACTCCATTATGAGCCAAAGATATTTCACCAGGTTTTGCATCTGCACCACCACCAGCCAAAGCAACCGCACTAGCAGTATGATGAACACTTCTGAACGGACGAACAGAAATTAAATCTTGGTCTTCTAGTTTTCCGGCTATTGAATACACTATTGATGTTTCCAAAATTTCATTAGCGGTCATTTCTGGCATAATTGTTGGTAATCTGGAAGCCAACATTGTTTTGCCAGACCCAGGGGGGCCAACCATTAACATAGCATGTCCACCAGCAGCAGCTATTTCCAAAGCCCTTTTTGCGGATTCTTGACCATAAACTTCTGATAAATCGAGTTTTTTTGTGTTATTTTGTGAAGAAGAAACAGATTTTTTTATATCGGGTAATGGTAATATCTGTGTGCCATGGAAATGATTTATTAAATCCAGTATATGTTTTGGTGCAAGAACATCCATATTACCAGACCAACGGGCTTCGCCCCCCTGGACATTGGGACAAATTATTCCCAATTTGTTTTCTGTTGCCCAAACACTGGAAGCCAAAACGCCATTTGTCTTTACGATATTACCGTTTAAACCAATTTCCCCA
>JAKSSZ010000046.1 GCA_024402835.1 Alphaproteobacteria bacterium
CATAGCAACTAATACACAATGTTGTTCACATTCAACATTGAAAATCATGCGGAATAATGATAAAATTATGTCAGTAAGTGGTGTTTGGTGACAGATTTAAAAAATACATTATTTGAATATCTTGCGCATAGACATATTGATTTAATGCCAGCAGATGTTGCTGAACGTTTCGAAGATTATAATAATAATTCCACGTTTAATGGTCACATGAGGACATGGAGCACAAGATATTACGGTCAACCTATAGTTAGCCTAACCACAACAATAACAAATAATGATGATTGGAAAAAAATTTATAAAGCATGTCAATTTGCTTTTCAAACAATGTATGAAAATAAAAATCATTCAGTTGGTATAGGTAGTGATTATAATCCAGCAACAAAAGATTTTATAGACAGATGGTTTGGAACGAATCCTAATAAAACGTTCACTATGTCAAAGGCGACACAGGACACAGAAGATACTTTTACAGCACTTGAAAATTTCTTAACTACAAATTCAATTGCTCTCAAACCAATATTTATAAAAAACATTCCACAAGTATTCGGAGAAACAACTTACGAAAAATTTGTACAAGATTTACGCGGAAAAAAATATAATACAGAACCTAAATTTAGATCAAAAGTCCAAAGTGTTATAGAGTATATACAATATGCGGCACCAAAAGAAGGTAATACAGAAGAACCAGATGGCAAAGATTGGCCAAGAAGAGTTGGATATACTATGACGACTGGAACTCCACCAGTAATAACACACACTCACGGTGGTGTACTCGAATACATATTGGGTGCTCCTTATGCAATACCTCCACTAAACCCAAAAATAGAATCAAATCCAGATGACTGGTATGAAATTCAAGATTTAGACCTCCATGTAAATAATTTTAAAACTGATTACGCACAACTTTTTGATGAATTACTTATAAATTCTACATTCAGAACAAAATTTTTAGAGTATGCAAAATCTCCTATAAAAGAGGCTTTGGAAACAGCAATAAAAGATACAGATTATGAAAATAAAGAATCTGATGACTATGTTCCTGCTAAATTAACAGATTCTAAAAATTGGCAACAAAGATTGAAAAAATGGTCTGATGATACATATGAAAATCATTTTAGACGCTTTGTTGAATTTGGACGTGGAACAAGATTATTCTTTTCTGCACACACCCAAAATATTATGAAATCTTTTGATAAAGTTGGCATAAAACCAACCGATGGCTTAGAAGGGATTTTAGCCAAGAAAGATGACGCTAAATTAAGAAATGTTATAAATACAGACCCAACAACAAGAAAACATTTTGATTGGTTTGTAAAAAAAATGGAAGAGTTAAAACAAGAAACTCCCGATGATTTTGAGGGTGCTCTTAGAGACGGAACTCATTTACGAAATCTTGTTATAAATCTTATAATTAAAACATCTAAGGAATGTGAAAGCGATAAAGGGGCTAAAGACAAAGCCATGACCGCCCTAGAAGTTTTGTCTGTAGCAAAATATGGATTATTATCAAGTCGTACATTAAATAATTTAAAAGAAACAACAAAAGATTTAAATATGTTGTCTGACGACAAGTTGTCATGGAATAAAAATGAAGGACTACAATTCGTCACAAAAGCAATGGATGCAACCGCTAGATTTGCTATTAATGGTATAGGCACGATTGCAACTGGTATCAGAAATTTTGTATCACATCGTAGAACAAAACTCGGGAAATATATTGGAAAATATAGTCAATTAAACGATGCCTATAAAAAATGGCAGGAAGAAGATAACGAAAGACACAATAATTTAATTGATTCAAATGTTGCACATGATGTTATGAGTATATTAGCAGATTTAGATAACCCTGCAAGACCTATTACAGGTAGATATAAAACTAATATTCAGATAAATGCCGATACAATTGACGGTATTAAAACCGCACTAGAAACCGCAAGAGCAACACTGGGTGCCACAACAGTTACCATTGCTGGTCACACATATAATATCGAAGATTTAGAAAATGATGTGTCTTTATTTGAAGATGCTAGTGACCGCAACTCACACGAGGAAAAATGGAGAGAAGAACATCCGGATGTTATGCATGATTTGGTTGCACATTGGGATATGTTAGAAAGCACCCTTAAAACCCATGCTTTTTCTTTGGGTAGCATGAAGTTAAAACGGAAAAACATGTTATTAAATGCAAAAGCCAGAATAGCAGCCAATATTTCCAACTATGGTGATCTTAGAACAAAATAAATAAAACAAAATATAATATTTACTTTTCTTTTATTATTGAAACATACAAAAAATTTGCTATGATTTAGCACGACAATATAAAACCAAAAGGAAATAATATGTATATCTTGGCTTTGAACTGCGGTTCTTCTTCTTTGAAATATCAAGTATTTGATGCAGATACAAAACAAGCAATTGTAAGTGGTAACGTTGAAAAAATCGGCAATCCAAATTCTTTTGTAACACAAAAATATCCAGACGGTCATAAAGATAGAAAAGAAGCGGTTATGAAAGACCACAAAGAAGCTTTGAACGTTGTTCTGTTTATGTTACGAGAAGCATCTATTGATATGAATGAAATCGCAGGGGTTGGACATCGTGTTGTTATGGGTGGCGATAAATTTGCTTCTTCGGTTGAAATAACAGATTCTGTTATTAAAACATTGGATGAATTATCCCCATTGGCACCATTACATAATCCAAGTGGTATAATGGGAATCGTTACAGCACAACAGTTGTTACCAAAAGCAAAACAGGTAGCAGTATTTGATACAGCATTCCATCAAACAATGCCTGCCGTTTCTTATTTATATCCTGTGCCAACAGAATGGAAATCAGAATTAGGTGTTCGTAGATATGGTTTTCATGGAACATCTCATTTATACGTATCAAAAAGAGCTGCTGATTTATTGGGCAAACCAGCATCCGAATGTAATTTAATTACAGCACATATTGGTTCGGGTGCATCTATTACTGCTATAAAAAATGGTATTTCTGTTGATACATCAATGGGTATGACTCCAACTGCTGGTTTGGTTATGGGAACACGTTGCGGTGATATTGACCCATCAATTCCTGCTTTTGTTGCCTCTCGCAAGGGTATTTCTATGGAACTTGTCATGAATGAGTTAAATAAAAAATCTGGATTGATGGGCATTACAAAATGTTTTTCAGATAGACGTGACATAGAAGCAAACAAAGATACAAATCTTGATTGTAAATTAGCAATTGATATAGAAGCACAAAATGTAAAAAAATACATTGGTGCATATATGGCGGAACTTGGTAAAGTTGATGCTTTGGTATTTACTGCTGGCGTTGGTGAAAACGATTCATATTTACGTGAAAAATTCTGTGAAGGATTAGAAGGATTAGGTATAAAATTAGACAAGGCTAAAAATGATGTTGCTTTGGCACGCAAAGGTATAGATGAAGCAGAAATTAGTGCACCAGACAGTAAAATTAAAGTATTTATGATTGCTACAAACGAAGAGTTAGTAATCGTTGAAGATACTTTGGCCATTATGAATAAAACATATAATCCAAATCATTTAGAGATGAATTATTCTTTTGCAAAACAATGCTAAAACACTTGTGATTATAAATAAAAAAACTGGCTATAATGCCAGTTTTTTTGTTTGTTTTGACTTTTTTAATAGAAAATATATAATAAGAACCATAGATGTCCAAAGAAATTTTAGATTTTTTTAACACAGATTTGCAATTTATTCGTGGTGTGGGTCCTGTATTGGCACAGAAACTGGAAAATGTCATTGGGGGACGGAAAGTTGTTGATTTTTTACTGCACAAACCTTCCTATGTCAGACCACATGAAATTTACGAATCTGTACTGGAAGCACCCAAATATAGTTATGTGACCCTTTTAATAAATATACAATCTATAAAACGTGGAAATACTTTTCATGGAAAACGCAGACCAACCCAAATTATTTGTAAAGATAAATTTGCGAATATCATAACAATACAATTTTTTAATACCAAATTTCTTGATTATTGGATAGATAAATTACCAGTTGGTCAATGGAGATTGGTCAGTGGAAAACTTGAACAAAATACCAAAGGACATTTTATAATCAACCATCCAGAATTTATAGAAACACAAGAAAATGCAAATAAAATACCAAATTACCAGACAATATACCCATCTGGCGAAGGTTTAACACAAAAAGTTTTTACAAATATTAGAAACCAAATATTTAATATTTTACACGAAAAAGAACAATTCATTTCTAAACAAGATGATTTAACAGAGTTTTTAGATGCTTTGGAACACATACATTTTTCAAAAAGTAATGACGATTTATTACCGAATAATAAATATATAAGCAAACTTGCATATTGGGAATTATTAGCACATCAATCTGCGATATATTTAAACCGACGACATAGTAAAGAAGAAAAAATCTCACGTGTTATACGACAAAAAAAATATGATTTATTAAATAAATTTTATGAACAATTACCTTTTTCTTTAACTAATGACCAACAACGCGTCATCAATGAAATATTTACAGATTTAAATAAAAATGTTCCAATGATGCGATTAGTCCAAGGGGATGTTGGTTCCGGAAAAACAATGGTGGCATTGGCGACAATGATAAAAATGGCAGAAACTGGCGCACAATCTGTATTATTAGTTCCAACGGACACATTAGCCCAGCAACATTTTTCAAAAATACTTCCAATATGCACAAAGATGGGATTGGTATGTGATATATTAACCGGCAGAGATAAGGGGAAAACAAGGAAAGAAAAAATAATCTCATTGAAATCTGGCAGAACAAAAATAATTATCGGAACACATGCACTATTTTCCGAAGATGTTATTTATAAAGATTTGGGGTTGATCGTGATAGATGAACAACACAGATTTGGTGTTGCACAAAGAACAGCTATGCGTTCAAAGGGAAATAATCCAGATATGCTTGCTTTATCTGCAACACCTATTCCACGAACACTATCTATGACTGTTTATGGTGATATGGATATTTCTGTTATAAAAGAAAAACCTGCTGGGAGATTACCAATTAAAACTACTAAATTGCCTATAAACAGGGTTAATGATTTAATAACCAGAATTGCTTCACAAATAGCCCACGGTGCAAAGGTATTTTGGATTTGCCCATTGGTTGAAGATTCTGAAACAACAGATTTAACAGCAGTTCAAACAAGATTTGATGAATTAAATAAAAGATTTCCAGGTTCTGGACTTTGTCATGGTCAAATGGATAAAAAATCCCGTGATGATGTTATGTCAGAATTTGCCAATCCAGATTCCAAAATGTGATTATTAGTCGCAACAACCGTTATTGAAGTTGGTATAGATGTTCCATCTGCTACAATAA
>JAKSSZ010000047.1 GCA_024402835.1 Alphaproteobacteria bacterium
TTTTATATGATTCTGCTGATAATAAAACAAGAACATTTTGGGAATACGTAGAAAATAATCCAGATATGTCAAATGTTACTACATATGCCATAGGCGATTATAAAATTACAGATTATTCTGAATGGAAAATCGGTGCAAATATAGTATTGTATTTTTAATTTATAGTTAACAAAGAGAGAGAAAAAATGAAAAAAACTTATATTGGTTTGTGTGGAGCATTGTTGTCATTTGGTGCAAATGCCCAAGGAATTGTTATTGCGGATACATTTGTTACGCCGGAAAAAAATACTATAAACGAAGAAAGTATGTCTCCAACAGAAACGTATGGTACATATAAAGATTCTGCATCTGAACCAATAAAAGCAGTTGCTCATACTCTTAAAAACGATATAACAGACCCATTATTTTTGTTATCTGATAAAGATTTTTTAGCAGATACAAGTTTAGAATACGTTGATAGCAAATTTCGTATTGGTGAAGAATTTTCGTATGGGATAACAAACAGTTTTACATTAAAAGCAAACGTTTTTTATCAATATGATTTTTCTCATAACAAAGAACGTGGGCTATCAAGTTTTGATTTAGGTGCTATTTACAGATTAAATGATGGAATGGGGGCAGATTCTCGTTTGATTTCAGATTTGTTGTTTGGTGCTAAATTTGGAGGAAGCGAACATGTAAGAAATCCAGAGTATGCAGATTCTTCATATTATGCAGGATTAAGATTTGGACGCCAATGGAATGGGCTTTCTTTGGCCGGTACTGTAAAATCAACATGGGTTTTTGATAAAGACCGCGGTGTTTCTTTTATTGATTTTATCCCTGAATCATATTTCAGAATAGGTGAAAATTGGAGATTGGGTCTGGGATTTGATTTCTTGGTTTCTACTAATAAATATCTTTTACATAATCAAGAAAAAATAGATTTTAAACTTGTTCGTCAGTTTGGAAATACTCAATATGTTGGACACATAGATTACGAGTTTGAAGAGAAAGATTTCTTGTTGGGAATGAATGTAAAAATATTGTTTTAATTCTTTCTAAAAGAATTCCAATATTCTAAACGTTTTTTTATTTCACGTTCAAAACCACGTTCTATTGGTGGATAAAATGTGACCCTTTTCATGCCTTCTGGAAAACAATTTTGACCACTGCAACCGGTTTCAGTTTCTGGGTCATAAATATAATCTTTTCCGTATCCCATATTCTGCATCATTTTTGTTGGTGCATTTAAAATGTTTTTAGGTGGCACAGTGCTTCCTGTTTCTTTTGCTGTATTCCAAGCCAAAGTCTGTGCTTTGTATCCAGAGATACTTTTAGGGGCGGTCCCTAAATAAATTACAAGGTTTGTAAGTGCGATATCACCTTCGGGTGAACCCATTCTTTCATATATTTGCCACGCAGATAATGCTATTTGCATAGCGTTTGGGTCGGCTAAACCAATATCTTCCATTGCAAATCGTGTTAATCTGCGAAAAATATACATTGGGTCTTGGCCAGATGTCATCATTCTTGCAACCCAATAAAGCGCTGCATCTGTATCTGAAGCCCGTAATGATTTATGAACCGCTGATATTAAATTATAATGTTCGTCGCCGTTTTTATCTGAACGTAAAGCGTGTTTTTGTATAATGTTATCCAATGCGTCTGGTGTTATTAAATCGGTTTGTTTAATGTTTGAAATATATTCAACCGTATTTAATAAAAATCTTGCATCCCCATCTGCCATATTTGCAAGGTGTTCTTTGGCTTGCTGTGTTAATGGTAATGTTTTCTGCAAGAATTTTTCAGCAGAATCTATTATAGATAATAAATCTGCTTCTGATAATGAATGTAAAACGCCAACATGACATCTTGATAATAATGCGTTATTTAGATTAAAACTGGGGTTTTCTGTGGTAGCACCAATAAATACCACTGTTCCATTTTCTAAATACGGCAATAGCGTGTCTTGTTGTGTTTTGTTAAATCTGTGAATTTCATCTATAAACAACAATGTGTTTCTGCCAATGTTATTATTGGCTTTCGCTGTTTCCATAACCTTTTTTATATCGGCGGTTCCAGAAAATATAGCAGACATTGGAACAAAGTCCATATCTACGGAATTTGCTATTGCGCGCGCTATTGTTGTTTTTCCACATCCTGGGGGACCCCACAAGATTATATTAGATAAACTTTTGTTTTCTATCATACGGCGAATAAAACCAGATTCGCCAACCAAATCTTTTTGGCCGATAATTTCATCTATTGTTTTTGGGCGCATTAAATCTGCAAGCGGTCTAATCATTTTATTTTATATATATTTTATGTTATAATGGATAGTATTAAAAAAGCGTTGTTTTATCAAGTTAGAAATACAGGATTTGATATGAAAGTATGGGTTAATATAGAAAATAAAAAATGGAAAAAACACAAGATAGATTTTGAAAAAATAGCAAATAGTGCATATTTATCAAATAATTCAGATGCCGAAGTATCAATTACATTAATTGATGATAAAACAATACACAAAATAAATAAAAAATATAGAAAAATGGATAAACCAACAAACGTTTTGTCTTTTGAGTTGGGGGACGATGTTTTGCTGGGTGATATTTTTATCTCTTTGGATACTGTTGCCCGAGAAGCAAGAGATGCATCTGTTTCTATAGAAGAGCATAAAGCCCACATGCTTGTTCATGGTATGCTGCATTTACAGGGATACGATCATTTAACTGATAAACAAGCGAAAGTAATGGAAAATAAAGAGATACAGATATTAAAGAAATTGGGGTATAAAAATCCATATAAAACAGAATCTGTAATAAAAAAATATCTTTTACTTATGTTGCTTGGATGTATAACTTCTTTTGGTTTTGCGCCATTTAATTTGTGGTTTTTGTCTTTGATTTGTGTTGGTTTGGCTTATTATATTGTTGTAAAACAAACAGAGAAACCAAGTTTTATTAAATCGTTATTATCGTTTTCTGGGTTTGGATTTGGATATGGAATCTGTATGTTTTGGTGGGTATTACATTCTATTTATGTTATTCCGGAATTAGCAACACAATTTGCTATATGGACTGTGCCAGCATTGGTGGGAATAGGGGGTGTATGTGGAATAATATTTTCAATACCTTTTGCTGCATTGTCGTATTTTCAAAACAAAACAAAAATATCAAAACAGATTATTTTTGCGATAAGTTGTAGTTTGGTTTTATGGTTGCGGGAATGGATTTTTACAGGATTTCCATGGAATCCATTTTCTAATATCACATTACCATCTGCAATAATAAGCAATTCTGTGGCGATATGGGGTGCGTTGGGTTTAACTTTTGTCATAATGGGGCTAATAGCAAGTGTTGTTGAATTGTTAAAAGACAGACATCAAAAACAGAATATTTTCTTTTTTATTGTGTTTGTGGGGTTATTTATATTTGGTTCTGTTTGCGGATATTATAATATAAAAAAAACAGAACAAAGTAATACAGAATCTGCACAACAAATCAGAATTGTTCAGCCTGCAAAAACAGCCGTTGATAAAGGTTTTATAACCAATAGCGATATGCTTAAACAAGCGAATGAAAAGTTACGCGATTTGTTTGTTTTGGCAACCAACAATTCGGATGTTGTTCCAGATATTATTGTTTTCCCAGAAACAACATTTCCATTTGGTATATCAAATACTACAAATCTAGATTTTGCACGTATTTTAAATACAAATACTGTGATGGGTGCAAATTTGTTTGTTGATAATAAAATGTATAATTCAATGTTGATAACAGACAAAAACGGAAATATAACAAATGTTTATAATAAATCACACCTTGTCCCGTTTGGTGAATATCGTCCGTTTGGGGATATTATTAAAACCCCCGGACAATTAACTGCTGGTGATGGTAAAAACACAATAACAATAAACACACAACGTGGTGAATTTAATTTTGCTCCTGCCATTTGTTATGAAATTATTTTTAGCGATTCTTTGACACCAAAAAATGAAAAAATAGACGCAATAATAAATATTACTAATGACACTTGGTTTGGAAAAACACCTGGGACTTTTCAACATCTTGATATGGTAAGACGTTATGCCATAGAATCAGGTTTGCCAATAGTTAGGGCAGATTATTCGGGTATAAGCGCTTTTGTTTCTGCAAGTGGAAAAATTGTTTCTTTTTTACCAATAGGCCACAAAGGAAATCTTGATGGTTATGTTTATGGTGCGCATAACACTTTTTACAGAATTGTTGGGCGCGATTTAATGATGATTATGATTTTAATTTTTTCAATAATTGCTTCAATATCCATACCCGTATTTCCGAAGAAAGATTAGAATCTGGATTTCTGGATTGGTCTATTGTGTTTATAATGTTTGCAACAGAAGTTTTATTCTCTTTTGCAAGAACACATAAAATATCATAAAACTCTTTTTCCAAAGAAATACTTGTTTGATGTCCAAATAAAGATATAGATATTTTATGCATGTTAAAATTTTCCAATAATTAAACAATCTAAGATTGCTTTAAAAGGCTCGTCGTATTTTCTTAAAATTGTCAATGTTGAATTGTCCATCATATAACAATTACCAATTAAGTCAGTAGCAAAAGTAAATAAATCGTTGCGACCAAATATCAATTTGCCAAAAAGAGGTTTATTTAAAGAATTGTCTTTGTTTATATCAACAATAGAAGGTATAGGTGCTTTTAAATCACGATTTATTTCTGTTGGACCAAAAATATATGCAGAACCCAAATGAATACCGCCAGTTGATTTGTATAAATCAACCAAAAATGCGGGCAACAAAGATGCACCATATTTTTGTAGATTTACATTTATAATGGAAATATTAGTCACTTGGGATACCGGAACCAGAACAGCATCTTTTTGTGATAGCAAAGATAGTAATTCTTGAATTGTCATATTATTCGTTTCCACGTCCTCCAGATAAAAATGCACCCATTTGTCCCAATCTGTCATCTGTTGCGTTTCCCCCAGGACCACCACCACCAAGATGAGATGGAACATAAACTTTTTTTACGGGATTTGGTAAAAATATAGTTTTTGCATCTGCTTGATATGATATAAATTTATCAATGATAATGCTGTGCGGAAAGGTTTTGCATAGAAACATATTATCTATATCTAAACTGCCACCTAATAGTAATGGTATTCTAAAACGTATAGATAAATTGTCTGGTATAGATTTTCCGGTTACTAAATTAATAAATTCGTCTTCAAATAGTCCCATAAATGAAATATCTTCAACAGAATCAGTTAACGACGATATAAATTTTTTTCGTATATCTTTATATGTTTGAAACCAGTCTTCAGCCAAACAGGTT
>JAKSSZ010000048.1 GCA_024402835.1 Alphaproteobacteria bacterium
TTCGAACTATTGTAAAATCATTAAAAACACTCGAACCAAGCAAGATGTTACAAAAACAACTTAAAAGTGCTCTAAGCGATCTTTTTATTCAAATTGGTTGGGGTCGGTGGGCGAGATTTATAAATTAACTATTTTATCTATATTGATGTTTTTTACAAACATTTCATCGTGTGACACCAATAAGATTGCACCACGATATTGGTTTAGTGCATCTTCTAATATGGATATACTTTTGATTTCAAGGTTATTTGTTGGCTCGTCCAATATCAGCAAATCTGGCTGATTATTTCCACCCAGAATTGCAGCCAACGTTGCCTTTAATAATTCGCCACCTGACAATGTTCCGACTTTTTGCATTGACGCATCGCCACGAAAACCGAAATTCGCAGCAATCATATGTGCATCGTGTTTAAGACATCCAGATACAGTCATTATATTTTCAATAATGTTTTTATTTTTATCCAGGTTTGATAAATCTTGGTTTATATGTGCGATTTTGCTAAATGTTTTGATGGTTCCAGATTGTGGCTTTAAGGCACCATAAATAAGTTTTAGTAATGTTGACTTTCCAGAACCATTTTTCCCAACCAAATGCACCCTTTGCCCGCCGTATAAAGACAAACTAAAATTATGAAAAATCAGTTTATCATTATACGCAAAACATAAATCGGCAATTTGCACTAATTCCTTGCTGTAAAATGGTTTATTCGGTACTGGAATTTTAATTGTTTCATTTCGCATTTGTTCAGATAAAGATTTCTGCGACCTAATCTGTTCATCTAACTTTTTTTGAATAATAGAACGCTTTTTTGCCTCGGTCTCTATACTTTTTCCTTTTAATGCATTTTGTTCCAATCTGCTGCGACGCGAACTTGCAATTTCTTTTTGTTGTTTATATTCATGATGTTGTCTGGTATTTTGTGCGATGTTCAGTGAATTATTTAATCGGGCAATAGATTTTTGAGTGTTAGTATATTTGGAATACAGATTATCTGATTCAATCTGTTTTTGTTCCAAATAGAAATCATAATTTCCACCATATACTTTCAGTTTGCCATTTTGTAATTCAACTATCTTATCCACTTGTTGCAATAATTCCCTATCGTGCGAAACAATAACTGCGCCATGCGGATAGGCATTTAGTTGACTGAAAAACACTTGTTTGGCATCACTATCCAGATTATTGGTTGGTTCATCTAATAACAAAACATCGGCATCACTTTCAAATGCGCGCATCAGGGCAAACATTTGCTGTTCACCACCACTTTTTGAATCACTCGCATTTATTTGATTCAACATATATACACGTGCATCTTTGTTTATATTGCCAGAATCGGGCAACAAGTCCCCAGATAACAACTTTAATAAAGTTGTTTTGCCACATCCGTTGTTGCCAATAATCGCCACATGTTCGTTATTGCTAAAAACGAAAGAAACATCATCCAACAAATTATTGTCGTTATATCCAAAAAATACTTTTGATAAAGAAATAGAAGCCATAATAAAACCCTTTTTTATTGCAATTCAATAAACACATATTGCTATGTGTGATCTATAAAAAATTACAATATTATATACGCATCGGGTTTTATCCTTTTTTATTTGACAAGATTATTGTAGTACACAAATTTTAAAAAGCAATTGTTTTTCAACTCGAATTTCGCCCGCCGACCCCAACCAAAAAGTTTTTATAAAAAAATCCTAATCTCTTTCTATACTTTTTCGTAATGAATGTCCATGGCGACGACTTTATTAAATTAGAATTCGTATCTGAATTCTATTGAACCGTTCCAGCCTGTTCTGCCAACATCATGACGGTTTACTTTAGCCCCCAGATAGAATGCATCGGTTACAGATTTATCAATACCAATTCCATATTCAACATAGTTCTTGGTGCTGATATTTTGTAATGCGATATCATTTGCCGTTATATCGGCACCGTTATCCATTACGATAGCGTATTTACCCTGAACAGAACCTGTCCAACCATCTGCAATTACCGCAGAAAGTTTTAATCCCGGATCAACTTCAAAGAAATTCAAATTATTTGTTGCAATTTTGACACCAGATACAGATGTGTAATCTTTGGTATTTACCAAAGTATATCCACCATACACATTTGGTTGTAATACCACAGAATCAGTTATTGCATAATTGTATCCCGTTTTTAATCCTGTACCCAACCAGAGTGTGCTAAATCTGTCTGTGCCATACATATTGTTTGCTTTGTTCTTTAACAAACCACCATTGACGGTTGCAGTTAGGAAGGCATCTCCCAATGTTAAAGCAGAACTTAAACCAACATAACCACCATTTTGGTCTATGTCATTATCAGTATATTTTTGTTTTCCGCCGATATAACCAGCATAAGCACCAAAGACGATGCCACAATCACCGCATGTGATTTTGTTGGTATTATATCCACCAACAACTGTAAAAGCCTTGGAATCAATGTTTTCAAAGTTGTTGAATTCCACATCATCATTTAATCCCATAACCTTGACCCAAGCATTATTAGCTTTTGGCATATCACCCGCCGCCAGTCCTTTTTCACTATCGGTTACAGCCCCATACAACTTATCCATCGCTAATCCGGCAATTTGACCGGTAATACTGGCGGTTGTTTGCGCCATCGTGGATGGAGCATATAAGTATGGGTTTGCCTGTTCTGTTCGGGTAAATGTGATTTTACCATCAGCAGTGCTATACTTGGCATCATAGATATATATCGGAGAATATTTAAGTCCGTTTAGTTCTCCTGATACTTTACTATAAACATCTGAGTCTGTCCCTTCTACAAACAAACTCAAAGAAACCTTATCTTGTGTTGCGTCGGATAATAGCTTAATACCAGAAATTTTTAACACACCAGCACTAATGCTTGCTACTCTTAATTGATCTATTTTGCCATCACCGGCCAAATCTGCATCAATAAGCAATTGGTTTTCACCATCCAATTCTATACGAGAAACTTCCAAGGTTTCAATTGAATTATTTTGTAAGTTAACTGTTGAATTAATGAGTCCTAATTCAGTGTTAATTTTTTGTTCACCACCTTTCTCACCAAAACCTAAAATAGCTGAATTAGTTAAGGTTACCAGATCTACCTCTAATACACCATTCACTTTCATTTTGGCATTATCCACATATAATGCTTTTTGTGTAAAATTGCCATTAGAATTTACTGTACCACCGTAGATATAAGTTTGACCTTTTGCATCATCAGAAACATCAGAAACATTATAAAGATTGACCGTACCTGTTGTTTTATGTTCATCATGCCCGTCGCCATTGATGTATAAAATTCCTGTATTATAAATACCATCAACATCTTTTGCCTCACTTGGTAATTTTTGAGTTGTCTTATCTTTACCTAAAAAGGTAATACTATGGTTGGCATCGGCATACAAACCAACAGTTTTTTCATTATAATTATAAATAGCACCACCAAGACCGTTTTCTGCCGTTACATAGTTTCCGTCAAATGTAATATTCTTATCATTTTCTGCTACAAAATTTATTGTATTGAAATTATAAACAGCACCGCCATTAGTAGCAGAGTTATTCGTAAAGTTTCCTGTTACCTTCGTTATTGTCTTGGTATTAAAAATTGCTCCACCATTTACAGAAGCAGAATTAGATTCAAAATTACCGACTATACTTGAGATTGAACCAGTATTATGAATTGCTCCACCCCCAGTAACGCCTGTTCCTTTAGAAGAATTTGACTTAAAATTAACTTTTATGTTATTTATTGTGCCTTGGTTCTGAATTGCACCACCTGAAGCACTTGCGGAGTTAAACTCAAAATCTCCTGATATATCATTAATTATACCGGCGCTATTAGTAATCGCACCACCATTTTTAGCTTCATTATCTTTAAAAACACCTGTTATATTACCTATATTGCCACTACTATAAATAGCGCCACCATAACCTTCTTTAGCTGTGTTGCCGGTAAAATTACTAGATATACTTGTGATTGTTCCTTCATTCTTAATAGCACCACCATCACGTTTCTCAGCTAAGTTACCTGTGAAACCACCCTCTTCGCTTAATATACGCATAATCTTAGCTTCACTAGCATTGTATATAGCGCCACCATTTTTAGTTGCAATGTTATCTTTAAAATTACCAAATATACCATCTACATCATCACCAATCGTACCAGCGTTATAAATAGCACCACCATTGTTGGTTGCAGAATTCTCACTAAAATTACTCGCTATGGTTGTTATATTACCACCATTATAAATTGCCCCACCGGTTTGAGCAGCATTACCAATAAAAGTAATACTTTTGCCGGTGTCGGCAGATAAACCAACAGTGCCCTGGTCACCATTAAATATCGCCCCACCAAAAGAATCACGAGCGCTATTGCCTTCAAATTTAATATCACTATCGGTTGCTTTTAAATTTAGTGTACCACAGTTACCGATAGCACCAATGTCATCATTATAAATAAATTTTTTCATAGTGATATTTTGGAGTGTTAAATTTCTATCTTGAGCAACATTCAATCCGTAATATGCACCATTACCACTTAATGTATGATTTTTACCATCGATAGTGAGTAGCTCACGCACTATTTCAATGTCTGCTTCATTATTTCCACGTGTGATATCATTCATAATATTTATTGTGGCTGGTCCCATTGTACCATTAGCATTAGTTGCTAACTCTGCCCAACTCGTAACCGATACAAGATCACTTGCAAACGCAGAACCCGCCCCGAACGCACCGATAAACACACTTGCGTTGATAATTGCACATTTTATTAAAATTGAACGATATTTTGCGGATAATATACGAATTCCGGTTTTGGTTAAACTGCGCATGACAAACTCCCACATTTGAAATAAATTACTTTTAATAAAATTGTATCACATAAATAGGCATAAAACAATGTAAGAGTTTTCACAAAACAACAAAAACGCTATAACTAATATCCAACAGACAAAGACAATAGAATTAAGCACCCAATACCAACCAAAAAGTTTTTATAAAAAAATCTTAATCTCTTTCTATACTTTTTCGTAATGAATGTCCATGGCGACGACTTTTCTTGATAATATCATCCATCGTTTTAATTTGTTCAAGTTGGTCAATATCTATGATATCAATTACTTCATACGGTTTATCTTTGATAGCGTTTAATATATGAAAAACAGGTTTACCCACTTCAACTGATTGTTTTAACATTTTTTGAAAATCTTGATTATTTACATTTTTACGACGTGGTTCAAATA
>JAKSSZ010000049.1 GCA_024402835.1 Alphaproteobacteria bacterium
ATTAAAATTATCAAATGGTAGTTTTGGTAAGATAGCATACTTAAAAACTTTTGGTGGAGATAAAATATATGAAAATTTAATACAATTACTCCAAGACAAACGTACAACATATACTCAGCTTATGAATATAGCAAATAAAATAGCTGAATCACCACAGTTATATACAATTATTTTAGATATAGCGGCTTATTTTAACTTGGCGGAATTATATTCAAAATTAACAAAATCTTTAAATAGTATAAAAAAATTGAATATAAAAAACCCTGTGGCAATATTTAATTTAATAACCGAGATACAAAAATGTTTATAGATACCCATTGCCATTTGAACTATAAATTTGATTCAGATATCAATTCAATAATTCAACACGCAAATGATTCAAATGTAAAATACATGGTCTGTGCCTCAGCAGACCCAAAAGATATTCCAGAAGTTATGAATATCATAAAATCACACGATAATATATTTGCTACAATAGGGATACACCCAGATTATATTGCAACAGAACCTCAAGATATATTGACAGAAAACATATTAACAAATAAAAAAGTGCTAGGTATAGGTGAAATTGGCTTAGATTATCATTACCACCCTGAAACAAAACAAAAACAAATAGAATTATTTGAAAAACAATTAGAAATCGCACAAAAATATAATTTACCGATAGCAATACATACGCGCGATGCAGAAGAAGACACGAAAAACATTTTAGTAAAACATGAAAATTATGGTGTTATGCATTGTTTCACATCAAGTTGGGATTTAGCAAAAACAATGCTTGATAGAAATTTTTATTTTTCAGCAAGCGGTATTTTAACTTTCAAAAACGCCGAAGAAATTCGCGAAACGTTTGCAAAAATCCCGCTAGATAGAATTGTGATTGAAACAGATTCCCCATATTGTGCCCCTATTCCGTATCGTGGAAAGATATGTGAACCATATATGATAATAGAAACGGCAAAAATACTTGCAGAAATCAAAAAGTTGCAATTAGAAGATTTAGAATCTATACTGGAACAAAACACATTAAGGTTATATCGTAAATGCCACGTCAAATAATTAAATTTGGACAAGTTGTTGAGAATCGCAAAGCAAGATTCAATTATTCAATAGAGGATACTATTGAAGCAGGTATAGCATTGACTGGCGCAGAATTAAAATCAGTACGATATGGTCTGGTAAGCATTATAGACGGATTTGTACAGCACCGTGATAATAACTTAATGCTTGCAGGAATAGAAATTCAAAAATTACCGACTGCTAACCGTATTATAAATTTTGATGAGCGCAGATATAGACAATTATTATTACATAGAAATCAAATAAATAGATTAGTTGGAAAATTGCAAGAAAAAGGCGCAACTATTGTTCCGTTAAAATTATATTTTAATAATCATGGTAAATTAAAAGTATTGTTGGGTATTGGATATGGTAAAAACAAAATAGATAAGCGAGAAACTATAAAAAAACGTGAGTGGGAAAAAAGCAAATCAAGAATCTTAAAAGGAAAATAAAAAATGCCTATTTTAAATAGGCATTTTTTAGTTATATTGCATGCTATTGTGCAGAAGTTGGTGCCACGCGTGCATCATTTTTATGATTTTTATGATGAGTACGTCTAGCATTTTTATATTCTTCTATAGAAATACAATTATCTGCATTAACATCTGCATCAGCAATAACTTCCAACATACGTGCATCTTTTATTGAATCTTTTTCCAAACAACCATTTTTGAATATAGGGTGTTGAAATTTTTGCATTTTTTTATGATTTTGCATTTGTACATTGTACATATTGTGATGTTTCATTGGACATGGGCAGAAAAAGCTTTTTGCACACATAAATCCAAGAGCAAATACAAGTATCAAAACTAATATCTTTTTAGCACGACATTTACAATGACAGCCACAAGAACAAGTATGTTCAACTGGTGCAGTTACTTTTATAACAGTATTTTTTTTAGTCGATGTTTTTTTTGTTGTTTTTGCCATTTTCCCTTCCTTTTGTTATGACATTTTCATTTTAACAATTATTTTTATTTAGTAAAGAAAAAAATTCACATAAAAAGGGACACTTATTTTATTAACAAGTGTCCCTGTTTATCATTACAAAAAGCAATAAATTAATTCAAAGCTTCTTTTAATGCTTTACCAGCACGGAATTTTGGTTGTGTGGAACTTGCAATCTTGATAACTTCATGTGTTTGAGGATTGCGACCTGTTGTTGCTTTACGTTTAACAGTTGTGAATGTTCCAAAACCTACCAAGCGAACATCGCCTTTTTTCTTCAAAGTTTTTGTTACTGTTGCTATAAAAGCATCTAAGCAGCTAGCTGCAACTGTTTTTGTAACAGAAGCTTCGTTTGCAATTGCTTCAATCAATTCTTGTTTGTTCATGTTTGTCTCCTTTCATGAGTTAATGTTTTTGTTAGGCAATTTTCAGATTTTCCTTAATTGCTTATACGAATCGTAAAGAATTATGCCCGTTATGTCAAGAATTTATTTATAAAACTGCAGAAAACTTGTCTTTTTTTACAAATATGCGCTTTTAACGGCTAAAAACAGCCTTTGCAGAGACGGCCCTTGCATTAGGAGAAAAAGATTCACACAAGACCCATTGACTGTTTTGACCATGATTTTTTATTGTTACTGTTCTAAAATAATTGGGTGTATGTAAAGCAAGCACAAAAACTATAGTCACCCAAAAGAAAAATTTTGTTAACCCCCAAGAATTTTTATAAGCATCTTTATTGAATTTGTCTTTTAGTAAGTTTTGATACAAAGCCCATCCCCAACAAAAAGCTAATACTATGACAGCAAATGTTATGCCCATTATAATTTGTTTACGTAAATTAGATAAAATAGACGCTATACTATCCCACATAGAATCAGCAACTGGACATACATATAAAATACTATCTGGATTGACCCCTGCGCGCAAATGGACAGATGCAACCTCACCAGAATGTAAATTAAAATAACCAGCAAGTATAATCAATGCTAATATAGCTATACTCATCAATAATCCAGGTTTCTTATTCATATTACTTTCTCTCTTTCTGTATTATTATATCATATAAACTATACCTTTTGCAATTTTATGATTGAATATTATTGATAATGATTTTACAATAACCCATACAAAAGGGTTGTTTAAATGACATATAATGAAATTAGAAAATTATTTTTAAGTTATTTTGAATCGCATGGGCATAAAATTGTTAATTCTGCATCTTTGATACCAAACGATCCAACGCTGTTATTTACAGTTGCTGGCATGGTACCCTGGAAAAATATATTACAAGGCAAAGAAAAACCTTTTGCGACACGTGTTGCAGATGTTCAAAAATGTATTCGTGCTGGCGGGAAACATAATGATTTAGAAGACGTTGGTTTTGATGGTCGCCACCATACTTTTTTTGAAATGATGGGAAATTGGTCTTTTGGTGATTATTTCAAAGAGGAAGCCATCACAATGTCCTGGGAATTATTAACAAAGGTATTTGGACTGGATGCAAATAGAATTGTGGTAACAACACATATATCTGATGAAGAATCAACCAAAATCTGGAAAAAACTTACCGGCAAAGATGCCATCAGATTAGATAAAGATAATTGGTGGTCTGCTGGAGAAACTGGTCCTTGTGGTCCATGTACAGAAATGCATTATGATTTCGGGGCAGATGTTCCGGGTGGATTACCAGGCAGTGCGAACGAAGATGGTGGCAGATTTGTGGAGATATGGAATGATGTTTTTATGCAATATGACAAAGATGCAAATGGTAACTTAAATCCTTTACCACAACATAATGTTGATACCGGTGCAGGTTTGGAAAGATTTGCTTCTATTATGCAAAATAAACACGATAATTATGACACCGATTTATTTGTTAATCTAAAAAAAGCTGTTTCAGATATAACTGGTGTCAAAGAAACAGCAGATAATGTTACAAGTTTTAAAGTTATAACAGACCATTTACGTTCCGTTGGATTCGCTATCGCAGATGGGGTAATTCCAAGTAATGTAGATCGTGGTTATGTAATACGTAGAATTTTACGTCGTGCTATGCGTCATGGACAAATGTTGGGATATAATGGTGCATTGTTATCTTCTTTGTACCCTGCATTAGTAAAAGAAATGGGTGAAACATATCCAGAATTACAGACACAGCAAAGTCATGTTATAGAAATTTTACGAAATGAAGAAAATGCTTTTGCTGATATGTTACAAAATGGTATTAAATTATTAGATAATGAATTAACCAAAATAAATAATAATATATTACCTGGCAATATCGCATTTAAATTATTTGATACATACGGATTTCCTCTTGATTTAACACAAATGATTTTGAAAGACAAAAATATAACTGTAGATGTCGCAGAATTTGAAAAATGTATGACCGAACAAAAAGAACGTTCTCGTGCAGATACACGCGGAACAAAAATATTATGGGAATCGCAAACAGATTTACCAAATACTAACGATATTGAGAAATACGATTCTAAAACAACAAAAGAAGCAACCGTATTAAGTATATTAAAAGGGACAGAATTTGTAAAAACAGCTAGTCCAAACGATGAAATAGAAGTTGTTTTAGACCATACCCCCTTTTATGGAACCCAAGGTGGACAAGTTGGTGACACTGGTGCATTTTATAAAAACGGTAATACCATCATGAATATCACAGAAACAAATAGATGTAATAATTTAGTTATCCACAAAGGTGTTCTTGCATCCAGTATATCTATTGGGGACAAGGTTATGCCAGAAATAAACCAACAAAACCGTCAACAAACCGCAAGAGCACACACAGCAACCCATTTATTACAAGCCGCATTACGTAAAGTATTAAACGAAGATGTTGAACAGCGTGGTTCAAAAGTTTCACCGGATTCTGTCCGTTTTGATTTCTCTTTTGGACGAGCAATGACAGACAACGAGAAAAAACAAGTAGAAGAATTGATAAATCAGTGGATTTCCCAAGATTTACCCGTAAAACATGAAGAAATGGATATAGAATCTGCAAAAAAACGTGGGGCAATGGCTTTGTTTAACGAAAAATATGGTGGTACGGTTCGTGTTATTACCGCGGGAGATATTTCATGTGAATTATGTGGTGGATCACATATTT
>JAKSSZ010000005.1 GCA_024402835.1 Alphaproteobacteria bacterium
TATGGTTTCTAAAATAACAACTGTCAAAGAATTTTTCGCAGAAAAATCAACTATATTATATGGAATATATGGATATTGATTATTTTTACTATCCACAGCATCAAAAATTTGATTTATAGCAACTCGGTATTCTTGAATATCTGGTGCCAAAACTAAAATATCACTTAGACTAACCGAATCAGTTTTTAATAAATTACAAACTTTTGTATGTAAACACTCTATCTCTCGGATTTTTGTTGGAGCCGCAGTTATAGATAACGAAGAATCAACACTTAATCTTTCTGTATTGCTTTTATCTGTTAAAATATAGTTTTGTATTTTGTGCAACAAAGAATCTTTCGGTTTTTCAGATATTATATTTTCTGATTCATTTGACCATAATGTATAATTTTCATATCCGAATTTTGACCACGATTTTAATAATGCATTATTTTTTGCATCGGTATCTGTTGTTTGCAAAAACACATATAAATCATATTGTTTTGCAAAATCTTTCAAAATATTGCGATATATTTGTCCCATTCCAGAAAAACCAAAAATATACACAGGTAATTTTGAATTAAAATTGAAATATGTATTTTTATTAAATAATTGTGGTATAGAATTATATTGAACACCATTGATATTTATATCTGTGACATCATCATATAATTTTTTTTGCCATTTTGGTAATGTATTAAAAAAGGTTTTATTTCTGGTGTTTTCGTATTCAATAAATAACTCTGCCATTTGTTGCGCAAAATCATACAAATGATTTTGATTTATTCCGTTTTCTACTTGTAAATAAGTTTCTACTTCTGGGGAATCCAATGTTTGAAAATAAAATATATTTTCCGATATCTTTGAAGATAATTTTAATATTAAAAAATCACGCAATATATTTACTGTTAAACGTTGTTCATCGCCATCTTTCAAAGTTTTAAATAAAAAAGAATCTAACCTATCACAATTTAAATTCATCAACACATTTGTTTTGTTTTCTTTTAATACGTAAAATCTGAACCATTGCTCTGTTTTAGCATCCGGAAAAATAACAGTTGGCGAATCAAACGGATTATCCCAACATTGATATAATTTATCATATAAAGAATCTGCCAATTTTTTTAAATCCAAAGATGTTATAACATGCAACATATAAAACCCCTAATTTAACTATGCAACCTTATTATTAAACATTATTTTTAATAATGCAATTATGCCTTATCCTTTTAAAAATTCATTTTATGATCCTTATATTTATTTAACAAAATACAAGAAACAACAGACAAATTTGGACATATATTTTTTATTTGATGCTATATAAAAAATATTGTTAAATATATTATATATTCGGAGGTTATTATGGTAGAACGTGCAAATTATGACAAATTTGAAGAAATGTTAACTTTGATACGGGATTTATCAGTAGATTCCATAGGTTTAACTTATGATGAAATCGCTGAAAGGCTTGGTTGTTCACGAAAAAAAGCGGAACGTAAAATATCATTTTTCAAACAATATTTTGAAGAAAACTTAGAAGAAGTATATGATAACCAAAATCCCAGAACAAAAAGATTTTTCTTTACAAAACCTTTACAATTTCCACGTGAACATTTAACCGAAGATAAAATTATTGCATTGGATACCGCAATAAAAAAAATAAAAGACAAAAATATATCAAGCCCACTAAAAGATTTGCAATACTATTTAAAGCAAATTATGTCCTTTCATTCAGAAAACAAACATAAAATGGATAATCTAGGTTACAAATCTCTTAAAGAAGAATGTGTATTAAATCCACATCCACACATAGAAACAGATACCGAAATATTAGAAAATGCAAAAGATGCTATTTTCTATTGTCAAAAACTAGATTGTTTATATAAAAAATCAACTGGCGAAAAAAAGACATATACATTGTGTCCTTTGGGGATATTATACGGTTCTTCGAATGATTATTTGGTTGCATACGAAGATAAACACATGAATACACCAAAACAATTTATTTTATCTAATTTCCTAAAATTAAAGATTATAGATTCTGGTACAAGAAATCAGTTTAAAACCGGAACTTTCAACCTACAAAATTATGCAAATGAATCTTTTGGTGCATATCATACAAATGAAAAACCATTAAATGTAGAATGGCGCGCATCTGCAAATGTCGCAAAAGACGCGGAACGTTATACATTTCATCCAACACAAACAATTACCAAAAACGCTAATGGAACATTAACAATAAAATTCAAAGCAAATGGATTATATGAAATGGCAACCTATCTTTTCCAATGGCGTGGTGAAATCGTTCCGGTAAAGCCCAAAGAATTGGTCGATACATATAAAAACATGTTAGACACAGCATCAAAATCTTTGGAAAACAAATAGGATTTTTTTCTTTCTACCATATTTATTTTTGATTTGATTTTTTTCCTTGAAATCTTAATAATTTAAATATGGTAGAACAACAACACTGCAAAGGAGTGCACCATGAATCACATACAAATGTGGGATGCCATAGATTCTTTTGCCAAAGCAAAAGGAACTTCTTCGTCTGGTTTGGCCAAAATGTCCGGACTTAATCCAACGACATTTAACAAGTCAAAACGTTTTACTTGTTACGGTCAAGAAAGATGGCCATCTACTCAAAGTATCGCGAAAATATTAAACGCGACAAATACATCTTTTACAGAATTTGCAAAATATCTTGAATCTGACATGTAAATCAGTGCTGTTAACCAAATAAAAAGGTCGGAAACATTCCGACTTTTTTTTATAAGAATTTTTTCTTTGTATTATATATGAAAAGATTCTTAATTTACTTTTTTTCCTAGTGTTTATTTCCCATTTTTAACTGATAATATAACTATCCAAAACCAAGGAGGGAAAAATGAATCACGAACAAATATGGGGTGCCATAGACAATTTTGCAAAAGACAAAGGTTTATCAGTATCCGGTTTAGCAAAAATATCTGGATTGGATGCAACAACTTTCAATAAATCAAAACGACTATCTGTATACGGTCAAGAACGTTGGCCATCCACAAACAGTATTTCCAAGATACTTATGGCAACAAACACAAAATTTTCTGATTTTGTAAAATACATAAAGTAAAAGGTGACGAAAGTCACCTTTTTTATTCTTCTGATTCTGCCTCTATGGCATTAGCAACAGATTCTATTTGTAATAATTGATTTTCCAAAGCAGACCTTTCCGAAGATTTATAACCCGTATCTTCAGTTTTTTCTTTTTCTTTTTTTATTGTTGGATTTATTAACTTGTTATAAATCTCTTTTGCCTCTTTGGCACCGGTCATATCACGTTGTAATAATTTATTATTACCAAAGAAAAACCATTCATCCATTTTAACAGCAGTCAGTTGCATCACAGGTCTTGTTTTAGAATCAGCAACCCATGATGGAATACCATGCATATCTGAATAATACCACAAAGCACCCCAATAAACGAATCCCATAACAATTATTCCACGTATTATACCAAATATAACACCCAATGTTCTGTCTGTTACACGTAATACACTATCTTGAATTTTATCGCGTAATTTTTGGTTTATAAAACTTACTATCACCAAAATAACAAAGAATACGATAAAATACGAAGCAACCAAAGTTCCGACCGTAGAACCTGTCAATCCAAACCATTTCTGTAATAAAGTATCTAGCATTGGTGATACAAAACGCGCAGTGATTGCCGCGACAATCCATGACAAAGTCGCAACTGTTTCATAAACACCACCACGAATTGTTGCCCAAATGGCAGAAGCCAAAACGATTACGATATAAATATAATCTAAAACACTTAAATCTATCATTTTTTATCCCCATTTATTTATGTTTTTTCATTAAAAATAAAGCACTTAGCAATACAAATAATCCGATTATCGCATAAAACACATACGGTTTATGTGAATCAGTCATTTTTTTTTCACCCCGCGCGGCGACAGCATCTTTTCTGTCTGGATGAGAATCCATGAATGCTTGGGCATCTTTATCTAATTCTGCTTTATCTGCTTGTGCTTGTTGTTTTTCTTCGGCTGTTAAATAACTATCTATTGCTTCACGAAAATCTTTTTGCATATTTTCTGCGTAACCTTGGAAACATTTATCACCAATAACTATAACAGGAACACCACCCCTGTCGTATTTACATTTTTGTAATGCAGCACGAAATTCTTCTATGTTTTCCTTTTCACCGACATTTACTTCTGTTACTTCTAACGAAGCGTATTCATAAACCAAACGATTTTGTATAAAATCTTTTGCATGATGACAATGTGGACATGATGGCAAATAATATATTGTTAAATCTGCGCCATTGGCAACCATTGGACATAAAAATAATACGAATAATAATTTTAATAATTTCATCTTTTCTTCCTTTTTATTTACAAAAAATTATAGAAACATTTATTTTGTAATACAAGTATTTTGTTTAATGATGGGCCATTAAATGTAATAATATACTTATAACAAATAAAACTGTCACAACAACTAAAATTACTTTTTGTTTTTTGTGATTTGTCGCAGAATTACATTCTTTGCATGGACATTCATGAAATACCAATACCCACGATAAACACAACATTAAAAAAGAAAAAATAAACAAATATGGTTCTACTTCTTCTGGTATTAATTCAGTATGAGAAATCTCTGGAGCAAATAAACTGGCAACAGATAATACTATTGGTAAAACACAACAAAACAAATGTGGTAACACAGACGCTATCAACCCTAATTTAACGGCTTTATTTTTCATAAACAATCCTTTTTTTATTCGTGGCGTCCCCAGCAGGACTCGAACCTGCATCTAATTCTTAGGAGGAATTTGTTCTATCCTGTTGAACTGTGGGGACACGATTTTGTGTATTTTACATAACAAAAAAATATAAATCAATAAATAGTATAGACATTTAATTGTTTTATTCCTATACTATCAAAAAACAAAGGTGATTTTATGGCTGTTATTACAAAATCAGAACTTGCGAATAATTTAAGAACCCAATATGGTTTAACAATGACAGATTCTTGTAAAATAGTTGATATTATTTTTAATGAAATAAAAGACAGTTTATTAAATAACGAACAAGTTAAAATTACCGGTTTTGGAACATTTAAAATCTTGGATAAAACGGCACGCATCGGGCGTAATCCAAAAACTGGAATACCTGCCCTTATTTCTGCTAGAAAGGTTGCCTCTTTTAAACCATGCACAGAATTTCGCAAATTAGTATCAACGAACAAATAAACAAATTACCATAATTTTACACGTTTATCTGGTGCTACATACAATTTGTCTTTATCCGTTATATTAAAAGCATCGTACCACGCATCTATATGTGGCAAAATTCCATTAACACGCCAGCAAGACAAAGAATGTTCATCCATTTTTGTTCTGCGTAAAACTTCTTCTGGACGTATATTACCCGCTTCGCCCATTGCATACGCAATAAAGAATCTTTGTTGTGGTGTTAGCCCAGAAATAGTTTCTGTTTTATCGCCATAATTTTGGAAAGCCGTAAAAGATATAGTGACCCCACCATAATCTGCCAAATTTTCACCCAAAGTAAATTCACCGTTTGCATGTGTATTTGGCGCAACTTCTATGTTATTAAAGAATTCTTTCATAACAGATGCTTTTATATCAAAATTTTCAGAATCTTTTGCTGTCCACCAATCTTTCATATTTCCATCTTTATCAAAATGACGTCCAGAATCATCAAAACCATGTGTCATTTCATGTCCAATAACAGAACCAATGGCACCATAATTAAATGCATCATCTGCACCCATATCAAAAAATGGATATTGTAATATTCCCGCTGGGAAACATATTTCGTTTGCAGATGGGTCATAATAAGCATTGACTTCGTGTGCATTCATATACCAAATAGATTCATCTTTTCTTTTACCTATTTTTTCACACCAAAAATCGTCTTCAAAAATTGCGACCCGCATCATATTTTCAAACAAAGATTCATCCGTAAGATTTAATTTAGAATAATCGCGCCATTTATCTGGATAACCAATTTTTGCTTTAAAACTTGATAACTTGGATAACGCTTGTTTTTTTGTTTCATCACTCATCCATGATAAATTTTCTATTCTGGATTTATATGCCAATTGTAAATTTTTCACCAATTGTTCCATACGTTTTTTTGCAGATTGTGAAAAATATTGTTTTACATATAAATGCCCTATTTCTTCACCCAATGAACCATTTAACATTGATATAGCACGTTTCCAACGTGGTTTCTGTTGTTTTTGTCCGGACAAAAATCTGTTATAAAAATCAAACGCTATTTCATAAGATTTATCATCCAGCAAAGATTCTGCGGAACCAATAATTCTGTATTTTAAATAAGTTTTTAATAATTCAATATCTGTATCATTTATTATTTTAATAGATTCTTGTATTGGTTCTGGTTGACCAACATCTATAAAATCAGGGGCAACACCACGCGCAACAAAATAAGCATCCCAATCAAAACCCGGTAAATCTTTTTTTAATTCATCCACACTTTTTTTATGATAATTTTTTAATGGGTCACGTAACAATTCTTTTTTATAAAAAGATTTTGCCATTCTTTCTTCCAACGCATATAATTTTTCAACATCTACAGGCACTCCAAAATTATTCATTTGTGCTTTGATATATTGTTTATATTTTTTACGAACTTCTATTGATTTATCATCTGTATCAAAAAAGTAATCTCTGGAAAGACCGATTCCACCCTGCCCCATACTATAAATATAATGTTCGCTATCCATAGCATCAAGCCCAGTTCCATCTGAAAAAAATGCCGAAGAAAATCTTTGCATTTTTCCCAAATACTTTGTTAAATCTGCTACATTTTTTATAGAATCTATTTCTTGTAAATATGGTTGAATTGGTTTTATTCCATCTGTATTTAATTTCTTTTCATCCATTGCTATTTTATATAAAAAGCCAATTTTTCCATTATCTGTTTCTGCTATGTTTTTTACACGTTGTAAATTTGTATCCGCCAAAACATCACAAGATCTGTAAGTCGTATAGTCATCGGGTATTGGATTATTTTTACGCCAACCCAAAGTCGCATAATCATAAAAATTTTCACCTGGATTTGCTGTCATATCCATATTTTCTAATTTGATTCCAATATCCATTTGTTTCTCCTTTGTAACACATATTGTTATTATAGTCGCAATCACGACAAATATTGTCCCCAATATATTTAATAATTTGCTTTTCATTTTATTAAATCCGCCATTATTTTATCTAATAATAACATACCTTTATCGCTAGTATATAGATATTTATCATTAAATAATACTAAATTATTATTTTCTTTTATCCAATTCCAATTTAATTGTTCAACAACATCTGTTGTCAAAGCAACACCACGAACAGTTCGCAATCCTGTTATTATTTTTTCTATTGCACGTGTATCATCATTCATTTCTTGTAACAATGCATTATTTCCCAATTGTTCATGCCATTTATTATCAAAAAACGGACGCCCTGCCGCCGTTGGACCACAACCAATATACGCATTACCGTACCATATATTTTGATTATGTTTACATTCGTATCCATGCTTTGCATAATTTGATATTTCGTATTTTGGTAAATCCAGATATTCAGAAACAGTCATATACATATTTGCCATAGTATCATTATCAGGCATATTTAATTGCATTTTTCCGAACGGTGTATTTTCTTCTATTGTTAATTCGTACAAAGAAACATGTGTTAAATTCAAAGCGTTTATTTTTTTGCACATTTCTTGGATATCTTCAACTTTTTGATTTGGTAAGCCATAAATAAAATCGGCTGAAACATTTATATTACAAGATTGTGCTATATTTATTAAATTGACAGCAGTTGCAACATTATGATGACGACCCAAAAATTCTAATTCTGTATCATTCAAAGATTGAACACCAATTGATAATCTATTCAATCCATTTTTTATAAAATCGTTTAATTTGTCTTTATCCAAAGTATCGGGATTTGCTTCTATTGTAATTTCACAATCTTTTGCAATATCAAAATTATTATTTATACATGAAATAATTTTTTCAAATACAGAAATCGGCATCAAAGATGGTGTTCCACCACCAAAGAAAATTGTTGGAACAACCACACGACCAATTTTTTGTCCCCAAAAATTTATTTCATCACAAATTTTATTTGCATAAGTTTCCCAATTTGGAATCACGGGCACAGAATAAAAAGCGCAATAACGGCATTTTGATAAGCAATATGGAACATGTATATAAAAATTATGTGCTGGATTCATACACAAAATATTACCCAAAGATTTTTTTTATTCAACAAATAAAAAACTCTTTATTTAATAATGCAATATGTGTTATAATGAAACAAAATGAAAGGAAAGAATATTAAAATTTTACCTGTATTATGCAGTTTTTTGGTATCTGCATATTGTTTTGCCTCTAACGAGGGAGTTCCTGCATATTATCAAACACAGCAAAAAACAACCGCAAATCGTGCTGCGTATTCAAAATATAAATCTGCAGGATATACAAAATATGTCACAGATTCTAAACAGGTTGTAGATACAAAAACATATTCATACAAAGTTCCACGCCAACAAACACAAAATATGTACAATGGCATGATGACTGCAAATGGTATTGCATCCCCCACAGAAAGAAACACAACTTTTTATGCTGGTTATTCCCGCAGATTCAGTGACTTTGAATTTAAAACAGGTGTAAATTCTATTTTGGAATGGGATGACATGGTATTCAATGAAATAAATGTCGGTTTAAAACACGTATTCAGTATCAACGATTTTGACATGGCGGTAAAGGGTGATTATACATACGGTTCTTTGTCTCATGGTGGTTTATCTATGGATTATGATTTGGAACCATACGATTACGGCTATCCAGAAGATGGTATATTCACAATTTCTATGGGTGACCAAAGTGGTAAAACACACCATATAAAATTGGGTATTGGCGCACACCATGTTTGGGACATAAATGGTTGGAAATTAACACCATATATTGGTTATGAAATTTTCAAACATAATTTAGAAATGAGCAATCATATCTATCCAAATCCCGGTGTATATTTACCATTGATGACTGCTGATGGACAATATGTATATGGCGCAACGGACAACACATATTGGGCTGTTCCAATTGATTACAAAATAGATGAAGATTCCGGATTATATCAGGTTTGTATGGGCCCCGAAGACATCAAAGTTGTATCAAATGTTATAAATGGTGGCGAATATATATCACCAGATGGTTTAAGTTATGGTATATCATATATCGGCGATGTATTAAACACAATGGATTGGAATAGTTCTTTTGGTGATTTACCATGGGGCGTTGTAGAAGGTGACTGTGTTGTTATCGGTGGCGATGGTGTTATTCGTGTTGATGGCACAACACATATTTATAATACAACTTGGTCTGGATTTTATCTGGGGTTGGAAATTGAAAAGCAAATGACATTGGCTGATAAATTGCGTTTTTATGTTCAAGTTGGTATGCCAAAATATTCATCCGAAGGGACTTGGCCAAATCGTGATGACTGGCAACAAAACCCAAGTTTCTTGGACGAAGGAACCACTGGTGCATTGTCGTACGAAGCCGAATTGGAATATAATTACCAATTATCTGACAGAATGCAATTGGCGTTAAAAGTTGATACAAATTATTTTAACATTGGAAAAATTGGTGGTGAATTATATGTTGCACCATACGAAGAATATGTTTTAGAAAATCCAGATGATCCAAATAGTGACTGGATAATTGTTAATCATCCGGCTGAAACATTGAAAGTATCTGACCAATTAAAACATGCTACATGGCAATCTTTCGGATTGCATTTGGGTCTTAAATATTCTTTTTAATCAAAGGTGTTGAGTTATGACAACCAAAAAATTTTCTGCCATTTATGGGCTATTTCTTTCGTTATCACTTTTAACAACAAATTGTTTTGCGGACATTGGTGTTTTTGATTTAGAACGTTGGGACAATATATTATTAAATATAAAAACACGTGCCACAGAGCAACATGTTAAACAATCTGTAATAGACAGCGTTGTAAAAAATGCAGTGTTTATTCCAAACGTTGTAAAATCTGACAAAAAACAATCTGAATTTACATTGACATTGGAACAATATCTGGAACGAGTTGTTTCAAATGACAGAATTATAAACGGTCGTAAAATGCAACAAAAATATCCGACATTATTATCACATGTTGAACAAAAATTTGATATTCAACCACATGTAATGTTGGCGTTTTGGGGAATGGAATCAAATTACGGAACAAAAAAATCTACACAACAATTAACAAATTCATTCTTGAGTTTAATATATGATGGCAGACGTCAAGAATTTTTTTCTAATCAACTTATTTCTTTGATGAAGATGGCAAGTAAAAATAATTTAAATATAAATAATATATATGGCAGTTGGGCTGGCGCGATGGGTCATTTTCAATTTATACCAACAACATTGGAACAATATGGAATTGATGGAAACCACGATAAAAAAATAGACATAATAAATAATGTAAGTGATGCAATGTATAGTGCGGGGAATTATTTACATAAACTGGGTTGGAATTCAAATGAAAAAATTGTTCGTCATGTTATATTACCGGCAAATTTTGATTTAAATTTATTAAATTCTGGTATAAAAAAATCTGTCAAAGAATGGAAAAGTTTTGGTATTACAAATATTGATGGAACAAATTTACCAGATTCAGAAATGATTGCTGGTTTAATAGCCGACATAAAAAATATACCACAAACAACAGATATAAATACACCTGTTGTAATCACTGCATATTTAACATATCCAAATTTTTACAGAATAAAAAAATGGAATAATTCTAATTGGTATGCAATTGCCATTGCCGAATTGGCAGATAAAATAAAATAATTGCTATACGGCGTTTTATTTGGTAATATTTTCACTATGTATTTATAAAATATAAAGGATATTATTATGGCTATCAAAGTTCGTGATTATGAAGTCAGATTGACCCGCACAAAAGAGGAACGTAAACAGGTTCGTCAATTACGTTATGATGTTTTTTGTTTAGAAGAAGGTGCATACGCAACCGAAGAACAAAAGAATTTGGGCGAAGAATATGATGCTTATGATACATACGCAGATTATATGGCAGTATTTCACAATAATAAAGTTGTCGGCACATACAGAATCATTGACCGAAATGGTGCTGACAAAATGGGTGGCTTTTATACAGAATGTGAATACAACATTTCCAAGATAAAAAAAGTCAAAGGTAATATTGCAGAAATGTCACGTGCATGTGTAAACAAAGAATATCGTGATAATGGTTTAGTTATGCGTTTATTATGGGCTGGATTGGGTGAATATGTTGTAAAACGCAAAGTAGCAATTTTATTTGGTGTTCCATCATGGGTTGGTTCTAAGCCTGCGGAATCAGCACAAGCAATTTCTTATTTGTATTACAACAAATTATCTCCATTTCATTTACGTGCAACAGTATTAACAGATAAATTGGAAGATGGTGTTGATCCACGTATGACAAAAATGAATATATTACCAAAAGCATTTGTTGACGAAGAAGAAGCAAAAAAACAAATGACCCCATTAATCAAAGGTTATTTACGTTTGGGTGCAACATTTGGTCGTGGTGTATTCATAGATAAAAGTTTTGGAACTTATGATGTTTTTGTAATGGTTCAAACTAAAAACATAGATAAAAATTATCAAAAACATTTTGGTGGTTCTGAAACAGCATTTTCAGAATTGGGTGTAAACGAGGGTCCATTACATACTTTGGGCAAAATAATTAAAAGTCCGTTTATTGGTGTTGCAAAAGCATTAAAATCTTTTGGTGAATTCTTTTTACACGAAGATGCCAAAGATATGGAATATGTTGAACAAAAAACCGAAGAACAAACAGACAAATAATTATGCAAGTTCGCAAACAAAATATATTTAACACCATTACCGGAACAATAAAATTTTTACTGTTTTGGTTTGGTGTTATTTTTCATGCGATAATAATATGTTTTATACCACGTGGAAAATACTCGGTTAAATATATGCGTTTTTTTATGTGGTGTTTATTAAAGTTGGTTGGAATAAAAATAAAAATCAACGGAAAACTATCACAAAAACGCCCATTGTTATGTGTATGTAATCATATATCAGTATTTGAATTTGCGACTATGTCTGTCGCATTTGGTGCTTCATTTTTTGGTAAAATAGATATTGCATCATACCCTTTGGTTGGTTGGATTGCAAAAAAATTCGGTGTTATATTTATTGACCGTCGCCCATCACATGCAATGGATGCTTTGAATGCTGTTCAAACAGAAATGGCACGTGTTCAACATCCAATGTTCCTGTTTCCCGAAGGGACAACAACAAACGGTGCATACGTCAAAGAATTCAAAAGTACATTATTTAACATTGTTGAAAACACACCTGTAAATATACAACCAATTGTTATGAAATATAAAATGCCAGATGGCTCAAAAATATCTGATTATGATATGGCAAATCATTTTGCATATTTTGATAATAATAAAATGGATTTTGGTCCAAAATGCGAACACCCACGTTCAGCATTTGGTCAGGTATTCCACATTGCTGTTATTGGTGGTTTCTTGGTTGAATTGGACGTTTTACCGGTTCAATCTTTTAACGGTATGGACAGAAAAGAAATCGCACAACATTTGCATAAATTGATTTCTGATAAATATATGGAATCTAGATAATTTTTTCAGATTTATAACTTTATTTATGATATAATATATTCATAAAAGAATATAGGGGCTATTTATGAAAGTAGCAATTATTGGGATTGGTTCTGTTGGTTCAGCGGTCGCAACAGCAGTGCAAAATACGGGTTTGGTAAATGAAATTGTTTTATTTGATCGTGACGGTGTTCGTGCGCGTGCAGCAGCCGAAGATTTGGGACACGCATCGGCTTTTTCATACGATATAAAATTATCTGCGGTCAGTACCTATCGCAATATACGTGGTTCCGATATAGTTATTATAGCAGCCGGCGAAAATCAAAAACCGGGGGAAACACGAACAGATTTATTACAAAAAAATGCATCAGTTATTTCAGATATAATTCCAAAAGTAATGGCAAATATTGATAATAAAAATGTAAAAATAATTATAGTCACAAACCCATTGGATGTTATGGTTATGTTGGCACAAAAATTATCAAAATTGCCAGCCGGTCATGTTATCGGAACCGGAACAATGCTTGATTCTGCCCGATTAAAAATTATATTATCACGACAATTAAGTGTATCAACACGTTCAATAAATTCATTTGTATTGGGCGAACATGGTGATTCATCTGTTATAAATTGGTCATCTATCACAATTGGTGGAATGGATTTAGATTCATTTTGTAAACAAACCAAAAATACAATTCCACAAACAACAAAAAATACTATTGAACATCGTGTCCGTAATGCTGCATACGAAATTATTCGTGGACGTGGCGCAACATGGGACGGCATAGGTGCCGCCGTTGCAGATTTATTACGTGCAATTATAAATAATGAAAAACGTATTTTAACAACATCTGTTGTTGATGGTATTGGTTCAACCAGTGTTGCAATGTCTTTGCCACGTATTATTGGTTCAAATGGCGTTATAACAACATTAAAACCAAAACTATCTGCGAATGAATCTGCTGCATTACGTAAAAGCGCAAAAATCATTCGTAAAAACTTTGATAGTTTAAAATAAGCAGAAGAAAAATTGGAAATACTAATTGAATAATATAAAATATAATTCAATTAAGAATTCATTACTTTGCTATATAACTCATCAAACATACGTACAACATCATCGCTTTCACTTAGATTACTCAAATAATCATCCACATCACTATATTTAACAGATAAAAATTTTTCAAAAAAATTGCGTCCTCTGAGTATATTCGTTTGTTCTGGAATATAAATATTGCCCTTCATTTTTTTATTTGTGAAAAAAAATAAAATTGGAACAAGGTCGCTACTGTTTTGTATATCAAATTCTCTAGCTAAATAAGCATAGGTTTTTATAATTTTTCTATTTATATCTACAAATTTACCTGTGTCATGATCATCATTGTATTTAGATTCTACATAATAAATAGTCCCTGTCTCTGTATTTTTGAATAGTATATCTATATCATGTTTAAACTTATTTGTATTGGAATCTGTATCATTAAGAATATCATCTTGCAAAGTCGCAAATTCTTTACATAAATCCATGTTTTGTTCTGTCTGACAACGTGTTATATACTCATCAATTCTCTTGTCATTAGAAACTGACAATCTAAAACTGTTACTTTTTTTACCACTATATTCTTTTAATATTTCATACTTTGTTTCATTATCAATAAGAGCCGTCATAAGTTCTTCAATAAAATTTCCAAACTGAATATTCATGGATTGTAACAATCCACCAAAAACACGGTAGCGTTTTGGTATGAAATGTACTTTTACTTCGTGTTTATCCTGCAGATGTGTCATTTTATTTACAGCACTCGTTTTTTCAATCATAGTACTAACAGCAGAATTTATAAGATTTTTTATTGCGATATCAATCATTATGTTTTTCCTTTGCGGTTTCATATCGTAAATCGTTTATGCTTACTAATTTTCCATCACGACTAATATAAAAAAAATTCCAACCGTTATTATTTGATAACTTTAAAACTTTTGCGCTTGATTTATGTATAGATAAGGATTCCTCTCCATCGTTCACATAACCATTATCTGTTAAAACTCCAATAACATTTCCTGCTTTATCTAAAAGTTCTTGACCGATATATAACTTATTCAAACTTATAAGTGAAGACATAGAAATACGAGGAGGTTTTACTTCAAAATCCAAATTAGAAAACATATCTAAGTGTTCTTGTTGTTGTTTTATGCGTTTTTCTGCACCTGCTATGTAATTATCATCTCGTTCTATACCAACAAATCTACGACCATATTTTTTAGCGATAGCACCTGTAGTACCAGTACCAAAAAATGGATCTAAAATAATGTCGTTCGGTTTCGTTGAAGATAAAATTATTTTTGATAATAAATCTTCTGGTTTTTGTGTGGAATGCAGCTTATTACCATTACCATCTTTTAACCTCTCTGAACCTTGACATATTCCAAGTGTCCATACACTTTTATCTTGTTTACCACCATTTAAGGTTTTCATTGTTTTGTAATTAAATGTAAATTTGCTATTTTTATATTTTGAACACCACAATAATGTTTCATGTGCATTACAAAAGCGTGTTCCAGACATATTTGGGGTAGGATTGGTTTTGCTCCACACAATATCGTTTAAAATCCAAAAACCCATATTTTGCATGATATAACCTATACGATATATATTTTGAAAAGAACCGATAACCCATATAGATCCATTTTTTTTCAAAATACGCTTGCATTCTCTTAGCCACGACATACAAAAAGCATCGTATTCTGCATAGTCTTTATATTTATCCCAATCATCATCACAACCACGGAATTCGCCAGTACCGTCAGCGCGCTGTAAAACTTTATCAGTTGATTGCATAAAATAAGGTGGGTCGGCAAAAATAACATCAATGCAATTATCTTCGAAAGATTTTAAAACATCTATAGAATCGCCTTTAATAATTTTGTTTATCACTTGATCTATGCACGAAATGTTCGTTTGTATTGAATCTATAACCATTTCTTTTGACATAATAAATCACCTTTGAGAATAAAGATTAATCTCCCTTTTTTTGTTCAAAAAAAATTGCTAAATGATTGTTGATATGCTATATATAACAGAGATATACAAATAATGGACGTTTTTTTGATACGCAAAAAATCGCCCTATTTTATTAAAATTTATAGTTTTTCTCTGGAAAATCTAATAATAAAAGAAATATAAAAAAAGCACCGCCATACGATTTGTATGACGGGACTCCCTTCCTTCCGATTTACGGAAACTTTTTATGCAGCAATTTTATTTTCGGTGGCTGCTGTCATTATCTTGTTTGCTTCGGCAAATACCAATGCTTTTACACGTGCTGCTAATTCTGGGGTGGATAATGTTTCCGCAGCAACATCAAAATTGTCTGTTCTGATTTGCAAAGATACGTATGCACCTGTTAAAGCCGCACGTGACAAATCTGTAATATCACGTGGCATACCATTATTACCAATACACAATTCTTCACGTAATGAAACTATTTGACGGTCTGAATTAACCCATAATGTTTCTTTTAATACTTCGTCCAATGCTATCATTATTTCTTTTATGTTTTTTGGCATTGTCGCCCTCCTTTCCTTTTTATCTTTGTTGTTGATTCAAATTTGTATTTACTTTTGTATTTACAATTTCGAATCTTTTTGTTTTGTTTTTTCTTCCTAAACACCGAGTTTTCTGCGGTTTTTACGAAGATTTATTCCCTTACCTTTGTCTATACAAGTATCTTAGAACAAAAACGAATCGGTTGTCAAACATAAAATGAAAGTTTTTTTAACAAAATTAAAAAATGCCGGATTTCCGGCATTTACAACTGTGTATTTTTTTATATTTTTACTTTAATTCTTGTTTTATTGGTTCAAGTAATTTAACACGTTCTGCAATTTTACCATAAAAATCAGATTGTGATAAATTCATGGCATATTCAATAGCATGCGCCCATGCCAATGCATCACTGTTTCCATGTGTTTTAATAGAAAATCCATTTAATCCCAAAAATACTGCGCCTGCGTGGGAACGTGGGTCTATTTTATGTTTTAATCTTTTAAATACGTGTATTAAAAAGAATGTTCCCAATATAGCAAGTAATGATTTTTTGAAATTTACCTTTACTATACGGGATATCATTTTTGCTGTACCCTCTACGGTTTTTAACATAACATTACCGGTAAAACCATCTGTGACGACAACTTGGACATTACCAGCGCAAATATCTGTTCCCTCTACAAATCCAATGTATTCGTATGGTAATTCATCAATATGTTCAGATAATACCTGATTTAAATGTTGTAATGTTTCGTTACCTTTGGTTGCTTCTTCGCCGATATTTAATATACCCAATTTCGGTTTTGTTTCCCCAGCCATAATTTCTGCATAAACACTGCCCAATATGGCAAAGTCAAAAAGAATTTCTTCGTCACATTGTATATTTGCACCCAAATCAAGTCCAACAACTTTGGAATCACCATCACCCGATGGCAACATTGTTGTTATAGCCGGTCTGGATATACCATCTATGGTTTTTAATGCCAATTTAGACAAAGCCATTAAAACACCCGTATTTCCCGCAGAAATAACAGCCGATGATTTACCGTCCCGAACATCATTTATTGCCATATACATAGATGTATCTTTTGCATGACGAATAACATCACGAACTTTATCTGTTCCCAAAATTACATCCGGGGCATTTATAATTTCGCAATTACGTGCTACACGTGGGTATTTCTTTAATAATTGACGCAAAATACTTTCATTTCCAAATAAACGAAAATGAACACTATCTTCGCCATGTTGATATAAAAATTGATTTATACCACCCAAAACAGCCACTGGCGCATTATCGCCACCCATAGCATCAATAGAAAGAATCTTTTTTTGTGTAGTCATTTTATTCTAATGAAAAAGGGCATTTTCTATACAATGATAGACATCTGCCCAAATTCACATATTGTTATATCTATTATTTAGAACCACAAGCAGAACATACGTGATGTGGACGTTTCTTTTCACCACATTTTTTACATACTGTTACAGGCATTACAGACAAAGCATCATGAGAACGACGTTGTGCTGTGCGTGCTTTACTTGTTTTACTTTTTGGTGTTGCCATTTTATTTTCCTTTTATTTTTTACGATTTATATTTTATGCCATAATCCCACTTTTGCAAGAAAAAATATTAATCACTTAATATCTGTGCCATAAAAACACCATGATTATGCATTAACCCAACAACAGCGCTGTGATCATCAAACCCAATATGAAACTTGAATCCCTGTTGTTCCAATTCCGTAATTTTTTGTAATTTATATTCAGCAGTTGTCCCAGAATACGTATGTCCTTTACAAAAAACCAAACT
>JAKSSZ010000050.1 GCA_024402835.1 Alphaproteobacteria bacterium
ATCAACCAGCACCAATCTGGTATATTGTTCAGGCTATGCCGGATGAACGCTTTAGTGTAATTAATTTATCAAAAATAAAAACTATTTTTGAATATGTGGGGCAGATAAAACATAAAGATTTACGTGATTATTATTTGGCTGTTTTAGAACATAGATTCTTTGCTAATGGGTGGGGGTGGTTCCCACGTTGTGGGGGCAGTTTGTCGGCTCGTGAACGTCATATTTCTGATATGACCGAAGCGGACAAGTTACAAGCACTAAAAGCATTGCGTTGTTTAAAACGTGGCTTTATCAAATATCATTATAATGGGCAGTATGTAGATATTCCACATATTAATCGTTTGATACAAGAATATGGTGGTTTACAAGTAAATAAAAAACAAACCATGCAAAAAGCTGCTGAAAAGTTAAAAGGGAAACTTCCACGTAAACAAAAGAAAAAAGCGCAAGGACTTTTGGGTATGCTTTTTTCTAAGAATAGATAATAAAAAAACGTCGTATAGACGTTTTTTATATGTATTCTCGATTGTTAGCTGATTTTTTGCATTTTAATTTTATGCGTTCTATTCTTTGAATTAAAGAATGAATACCATCTGGTTTTATTATGTTTTTCCAAAGATATTTAATTGTTGTTTTGTCTGACATGCTTGACTCTTTGTTTATATATTAAAATAATTATTTCATATTTATTGTTGGATACAAGTAAAAGTTATTAGAAAGTTTTTTATAAATCGGATGTTTCAAGCAATGGTTTCCAAATAGATTTTACATATTCGTTGTCTGTATTTTTGTTGATAATTTGGAAAGAGTCGTTGATTATTTTTAATTGTTCTGGGGTCCAATCAAGATTAGACATGTTTTTTGCAAACCATGTTTCAAGTGTGACAGAAGCAGGATCGTGTAAAATATCTTTCTGTTCAAAATTAGCAGAAGCCCAATCTGCAACCATTTCATAAACACGAACTAATGGTATTTCGCTGGCGTTTTTATAATATTGTATGTGGTGTGGCGCATGATAGTGATGTAAATCTTGGGCATCGCGACTTAATAATTCGTATTCTTTGGAAACATGAAAGTTTTTATGATAGGTTTTATAAAAAATATACGCATATCCAGTACGTATTTGCTCTGTAACTTTATCATTATCATGTTCTGGAAAATGATACCCCAAAAGTGATGCAAAATAATTTACTGCAGCTACATGGCTTTTTATACGTAATTCATAAAATCTAAAAATTTCATTTATGTCTATTTTCATTGTATTCTCTGTGTTTAACTGTGGTTCTTTTAAATCTTTTTTTCAAGTTTTATTTCCCAACATTTATTGGTGCCTAAATCTTTAGGTTGGGTTGTTATATTGATTGATAAAATTTTATATGTGGCGGTTGTATTTGTATACCCCTTGTGAAAAACAACAATATCATAATGTTTGTTTGTTAAGCGTTTATTCCAATATTCTGAGCATTCACGGTATTCCGAAGTTTTTTGACCAGATATGATTTTATCAAACCAACAATGTTTAAGTACAAGATGTAATGTGTTTATCTTTTTCATATAACGGTAATTATATCATGAAAGTGTAAATAAAGAAATCTATTATCTGGTTTTTATGCCAAGTGTTTTATATGTTTGTTGGGCATTCTTTAATAATTTTTTATAACTTATTTCTTCGGTAGTCAATAATTCTGACATTTGTGGAATAGATTTATGATTTAGCATAGCGCGTGTGCCAGCGAGTAAAGCATTGCGCTCAGTTGCAAATAATACTTGACCATTATTTGTTAGAGTGTGATTGTCGTTAGGAGCACCACTAAGACCAACTTGGCTATGTTCATATATTGGGTTTATTTTTATTCTGTCTGTAAATACTATGTCGCCAAAATCTGGACCATAAAAACCGGTTTTGATGGTTTTTGGATTTTCGGATGCTATGTTTTCTTTCATACGATAATCTAATTCGTTGTAATAGCTAATTTGTGTATCGTATGCGCTGGCAAAAGATACAGTTGTGAATTTAAAATCTTCCAATGGTGCAAATGGAGCATGGTTTATAGCCAATAGATTTTTTTGGATTTTATACATGTCTTGTAAACTATACGCATATCTGTTTGTTTCTTGGTGCATACGTTTTTCTAGCATTCGTAATACGTATGTGCCATGACAATGCGTGTAAAGAATCATATTTCTAAAGTTTGCAATTGCTTCTTGGGTTGTTAGCATTTGGTCATTCGGACTTAATAATCTGGGGATAAACGCAAAATTAAAAATGTCATAAATATAATTTGGGTATTCACTACACAATGGATATGAACGGTTTAGGGATGCGATATCTTCTGGGGTTACACCTTTGCCATATTTTTGTAAACTATCTATGTCACGAAATTCACGAAACATATTAAGACGATCAATACTGCTATTACGATCACGGAATTTATAGTAAAGCGAATATATATCTAATCCCGAAGTTATATTATTCAGATATAACGTTTTTGCTATTGTAATACAATAATTATTTGCCCAAATTGGTGTGTTTGTGTTTTCACCACCCAATATAAATATACATGGGCGTGACAAATCCATTTTCCCTGTGTGTATTAAATCACCCGGGGTTTCAAGCCTTATTTTTACAAAATTAACAGAACTTATATCTTGCATGATTATAATCATAATACTAATAAATTATTTGTCAATTAGTAAAAATGAAAGTTTTGTGGGTAAACAAAGTCATTAGTGAATAATTTTGGTTTTTATGTTATAATTTTTTCAAAAAGGACAAAAATATGTATTTTGACGAATTAAGGAATAAAAAGATTAAAGTTGCCGGTTTTGTTTTGATGACTATACCTGCTACTATTGAATATGCAAAAGATATTTTCAAAATAGTCAAAGATGATCCCAAAAATATGTTGTTTTGGATGCCTGATGGTTTATTTGAATCACCAGAAAATGTTTTGGTCAGTTATTACAGGCGAAATTATGAAAATCGAACAATGTTATTCGGTATATTCAAAGATAATAAATTGCTTGGAGAAATAGGATTCAGTGGAGTTTTTTTTAAAAGCGGTAAAGTTACTATTGGTTATTGGCTACGTAAATCTGCGCGTGGTCATGGCATAATAAACAAATTATTACCACGAATAGAAAAAATAGCTTTTGAACAAGATTGGTGTCATAAAATACAATTAATTTGTGATGCAGAAAATATACCTTCTAAAACAATAGCAGAAAAAAACGGTTATGTTCTCGAAGGCGTAATGCGTCAAGATGCAAAATGGCCAAATGGGTCTTTGCGTGATAAATTGTATTTTGGTAAATTAAAATCTGAATGGAATAAAAAGTAAATATGCCACATTACAATGATGGATAAACAAAAAGTAAAAACTGTTATTACATATTTATTAGAAAAAGAAGCATTTCCAAATTTTTGGATGAATTTTGGGCCAAGAAAAAGCGGAGAGCATTATGGAATATATTCTGCCCCAAGTCAGGATTTTGATACAAAACTTAAGAAAGTTAAAATTATATCTCCTGTTGAACTGTGGCACAAATATAAATTTCCAAATGGTTTTACCGATAAATCTTTTGAACGATATGTATACCAACAATCCTATATACGTACATTTGATGCTGATAGAATTATAGCCCCAGAAAAATATATTCACAAGTTTTTTACTGTTTCAAAAGACAAACAAAAACAATATACAAAAAAACTTGCGTTTATCACATGTGATTTATCAGACAAAGAAAAAGAATATATTGTTAATTATTTTCAAAATGAAAAAGACAAGGTGTTTGCCAGATTTAAAAAGTTCTTACCAAAATTAAAAACATTAAATCCAGAAATCAAAGATTTTAATCCAAAAAATGTTTTAGATTTGGAAGATTTATATTTGGGTATGACTTCGCGATTTAATTTTATGGATATTAAATATTTTTGTGGTCTTACTGATATGAACACAGCAAACAAAAATTCAGACAAGTTAGAATCTTTATTGGGGTTCGGTCCTGGGTTCCATATTGAACCACACCGATTGCGAAAACTTATTGATGCGATAAAACAGACGTAATGCGGTTGAGTTGCGGAAGAAGACCGAAAAAATTAAATTTTGAAAATTTCTGTTTATATGGTACAATTTCAAGTATAACAAGTATAATTAGCTATAAATACAAAAAAGGAGAAATAATATGATAAAACAAATGCCGGGATTTGATAAACATCAAGCTGATTTAGAAAAAAAACAGCAAATTGTGAAAGAAAAACAAGAAATAGAAAGAAAAAAAAGAGAAGCGCAGTCAAAAAAAGAAAAAGCGCAAGCTCTATTAAATGCAAAATTAGACATAATTTCTAAAAATAATGAAAGTTTAAGACAAAAATCAGAAATTGTATCATTTACAAAGGGTTTTTTTGTTAGTGACATGATTGCCTTTATATTGGGAACGTGGTGGTTTGCAGGAAACGATGGACCAGTAGATTATCCTTTTGGACATGAACCTTTATTTACCGCGTATGATATGTACGGAGATATGTCCTTTGGTCAAGCTGTAAAAAATGCGTATTTGTTGGATGATTGGCGTCATGGTAAAGGTGGAGTAATGCAGGGTATTTGTGGATTAGTTTCTGTTCTGATAGCTATAGGTGTAGGTGCTGATTGGGCAAGTTCAACGACAAAAACTAATGAAGAAAAATCAAATAAAGCAAAATACCTTTTAAAAGAGCTAGAACAATTAAAAGATTATGGTGTTGATACTCCTAAACTGGTTAAAGATTTAACACCATCTATTAAAAAGATTTTGGAAGCTTTTTCCGAAATAGATCGTGGATTTTTTGATAATTTACTAGCAGGTGGGTTGGATAAAGCAAATTATGAAACTTGTGTTGCAATTATATCAGGATATTTAAAATCACATCCAAAAGAATATAATAAAGTGGTTGAAATAATTGATGAAGCAACTTTGCCAGAGGAAATCAAAAAGAAGTATGGCAAAGGTAAAACAATTTCTTTTGCAGCTGCGCAA
>JAKSSZ010000051.1 GCA_024402835.1 Alphaproteobacteria bacterium
AATCATTTGATCATCTTCGAGATAGAACAAAATTTAAAAGCTGGATCTTTTGTACCTGTTGAATCACATTCTGTAATGTTTGATTTGTCATCCATACATATATATTGACTTGAAATAGAGTATTTTTCTGTGCAAATATCTATAAATTCTTCGCCATACATAACCGCATTTTGTGTTGATGCAACACATTCAACAATGGAACGCAAATCTGCTTTTTTAATGGCTTCGGTTGTTTCGTGTTTGATGATAGTTTGACTGGGGCTGGATATAATATAATAACCTGCCATAAAGAACAAGGCCAATAGCATTATAAAAATATTCATATTCCCCCCTTGCGATTTGTTAAAATTCTAGCTAATATAAATATAAACTTCAATAGGAAAACTAATCAATGAAAAAGATATTATTATTTTTACTTTTAGCAGCTTGTGGATTCAGACCAATGTATTCTGATTCTCGGATAGATATATTTGTTTTACCAATAAGTGGAACATCTGGTATAGATTTACGTAATTCTTTGAACGCTATGTTTGGTGGAAATATAAATCCAGATGCACCATACAAATTGAAAGTAACATTAAATGATGCACAAAAGATAAACAAGGCTTTGGAAAGTACAGGTAACGCGACTTGGCAAGAAATCAAGGTAGAGGCAACCTATGTATTGTTGTATAACGATAAAGAAATATATTCTGGAACAGAAAGCGCTTCTGAAAGTTATACTTTTGTAAATTATTTGGTCGCTTCAACTGCTTCTTATAATAATGCTGTATCAAATACAATACAGATATTGTCACATAACATAGGAACAAAAGTTTTAGTTGAACAACAAAAACATAACGATGAAATGGAAAATAACTGATTTTGATGCAACTTTATCTAAAGTCAAAGCAATTCTTTTATATGGACCTGATGCGGGTGGTGCAGATGAATATCGTGCAAAAATTATAAAAACATTGGGTGTTACGAAAGATTGTTTGTTTGTAATGGACGCAAATAAATTATCAGATAACCAAGAAAAGTTATTTGTTGAATGTTGTTCCCCATCAATGTTTGGTGATAAGAAAGTTGTTGTAATAACGGGTGTCGGTGATGCTGATGCAAAAATAATCCAAGAATTATTATCTTCACCATCATTATATGCAAAAGTAATAGTTATAGCTGGTGATTTAGGGACTAAAAGTTCTTTAAGAAAATTATATGAAAACGACACCAATAAAGATGTCGCTGTTTTAGCTTGTTATTTAGATGAAGGAAAATCGTTGGAAAATTTAATTCGTTCTGAATTATCAAGTGCTAATGGTATAAGACAAATAACACCAGATGCTATGGGATATATGCTTGGACATTTGGGTGCTGATAGGGGGATAACACGTGGTTTTTTACAGAAAATAATATTGTATGTTAATGATAAACATATTGTTGATATTACAGATGTAGAGAAATGTTTACCGGATACCGCTTCAATAAGCGTAGATGAATATTTATATTCTTTGACAGATGGTAATATAACAAATACGATGATTTCTTTGGATAGATTACTGTATTCCAGTGTGGCACCAGAAAAAATTCTTCCGATGCTGTATAAACATTTTACAACTTTGTTAGAAGGGGTTGTTGATAAAAAAGAACCACCAAACCTTTTTTGGAAATATCGTGATAGATTTAGAAATACTGTAAAAATTCTATCAGAAAAAGAAATTTGTAAAGTGTTATCCAGATTGACAGAAATAGAATTACAAACCAGAATAAAAAATATGCCGGCTGATTTACTGTTGCGTCAGTTTTCATGTAGATTAGCCTTTCACATATCAAGATTAAAACAACAAGGGAAAGAATAAAATGTTATCATCAGTATATGCACCGAAAGATTTTAAAAGATTACGTGTAGCAGGGGATTTAGTAGCCAGATGTTTTGATTTTTTGACTCCACATATAGTTGCTGGTATAACAACTGCTTATATAGATGATTTAGTAGTTCAATTTTTAAAAGAAAATGGTGCTAAATCTGCGGAATATGGTTATATGGGGTTTCCCAGAAGTGTATGCACTTCTGTAAATGATGTTATGGTACATGGTATCCCAAATCCAAATGTTGTATTAAAATATAATCAATGTTGATTTAACAGCAGAATATCACGGATTTAATGGTGATTCATCACGTATGTTTATGATAGGCAATGTTTCACCAAAAGCACGTGAATTAGTTCAAACATGTCAAGATGCTTTAAATTCTGCTATCTCTATATGTGCACCTGGGGTTCCTTTATCAGAAATTGGCAAAACAATAGAAGCAATAGTCAAACCACATGGTTTTTCAATAAATGAACAGTTTTGTGGACATGGTATTGGAAAGCATATGCATGATTCACCAGATATTTATCATACTTATGATAAGAAAATGGATAAAATTATAATGGTTCCAGGGTTAGTGTTTACCATAGAACCAATTATAAACACAGGTAAAGCAAATGGAAAAGTTGATGCAGATGGTTGGACTGTTCGTACCATAGATGGTGGCTTGTCTGCACAATGGGAACACACTATCGGTATTACCGAAGATGGTGCAACTATATTTACAGAAAAAATGGTAAATGACTAAAAATACAATAATAGATAATACAGGACATCGTGAAAGATTACGTCAAAAATTTCTTGATGGAAAATTGACAGATTATGAATTATTAGAGTTATTATTGTGTTATGCGATTCCACGATGTGATGTACGTGTAATAGCGCGCAATTTATATAAAAAATATGGCAATATTCAAAATGTTTTATCTGCATCTATAGATGATTTAATTGTAAATGATGGAATAAAAATAAATACTGCTGTATTTTTTAAAATTATTCATAAATTAACACTTATGCATTATAAAACTGTATTAGATAATACACCGATATTTGAAAAATATGAAGACATGGTCAATTATTGTAAATTATTATTTTGCGATAAAGATATAGAAGAATTTCATGTTTTTTATCTGGATAAACAATATAAATTATTATTAGATGAAAAACATAGTTCTGGAACAATAGATTATTCAAATGTTTATATTCGTGAAATAATGAAGAAAGCATTAAATATAAATGCGGTTAATATATGTGTTATTCATAATCATTTAACCCCGCATACAAATTTTTCAGAGCAAGATATAATTATCACAAATGAATTAAAGAAATCTTTAAGTGTTGTAAATATTGAATTACTTGATCATTTAATTATAACACCAACAGAAGTATTTTCTGCGCGTAAATCAAATTTAATCAAATAATAATTTTACATCACATATTTTTTTTAATGCAACAGGCTTTGATTCGCGTAATTCGTTGCCAACAATAGTAAAAGTTTTCTTGTATGCCATAGTTTCTTCGTTCCACGATTCTTCACCAAGTTCCCTATAAATAACGGTAATTTTAAAATTTGGTGAAAAAGAGAATACCAACTGTCGTGTATCACAATCTGCACCTTCGGTTGTAAAAATTCTGTTTTTTGATACATCTATATAACCATTGTCCGTATTTAATTCTATTTTATAATCGTAATAACTATGTGCAGTCCAAGTGAAATAATATTGTTTAGTTATTCTATCTTTTTTTCCATCTTTGTTTATATCTATATTAAAAATTTCTTTGCGTTCAATACCTGTTTCATATAAATCTAATTCACGTGTTGTTACAGAATTTGGTTCTGGCAACCCATCAGGAAAATACATACCAACAGTTGATACTTCTACTGTTTTTTCTGCTTCTGATTCTGTGGCTTGTTTTTTTTCATTATTTTTTATTAAAAAAGCCATACCAATACAAAGTAATAATACAAGTACAAAATATAAAGTTTTTTTCATTTTTAAATCCTTTCTTCTGTTCCAGGTTTCCATCCTTCTACTTTCTGAATTGCTTTTGCTACGTTATATAAATCGTTATCGTCCATTTGTGAAATGCGTGTATCCACAGGTAATCCAGTTGTATTAGAAACAATAGTTGCATATTTTTTTGGGTTGTTTCCATCACTGCTGGGTGCCCATCTGTTAATGGCTTCCGCGATAGATAAATTATAATAGTTTTTTGATTTTAGTAAAGCAACAACCGCATTTAGACCATCTTCTTCACTCGCAAATGTAGCCCATGTGTCATTTGGTGAACAAATTGCCCCAAGGTGTTCTCTGGAAAATGCGGTATTCCTTATGTTTCCTGGGTTATTGTTTCGCCATGCCACACTTCCTCCTTTGCGTCTTATTTTTTCGCCGTTGGCAAGTGTATATATTGTTTCACCATTATTTTGATAGGCTGTTGATGAAGAGGTTGTGGAACTTGTTGTTGATGAAATAGTTGTTTGTTCTGTTGAAGTGTTGTTTATATTTTCTTGTCGCATTAGTGCTTCTTGGGTTTGTAACAGGTCTGATTCTGAAAAAGTAGCATTTCTTTGCGCAAGTAATTTTTGTGTTTCTATCAAAGAAACAGGTATTTCATCACAAGTTTTATTTATTATGTCACTACCGTATAAAACATTTATTGCTGGTTTTGTTGCAGATAAACACCCAAATATTAAAATAAGATTTTTTGCATTAGAAAATAAATCGTTTTTTATACCAAATATTTTTGTTATTCCCCAACCAAAAATTAGAATACCTGTTAGTAAAACAACAACAAGCCAAGCATAGTCAAATATAGTTGAAAATGCTGCCTGTATACATCCAGGATCTTCTATGTATATGAAATCACTATCAATATTTATTACATTGATACCAGAATTTGATAATAAATTTCTTATAATACCTTCATTCATTAAATTTTTTATTTTTTATTATTTGTATTAGTGAAGAAACCAGGTACAGAAAAATCTTCATCATTTGCGGCTATGCCACCCCATACAAACAAATCATCATTCTGTTTAGGTTTTTGTGGAGAAAAAGGTAATATGCTTTTTAATTTGCTGAATTTATTCGAAGAATTTTTTTTCTCGGCTTTGATA
>JAKSSZ010000052.1 GCA_024402835.1 Alphaproteobacteria bacterium
ATCTTTTCCTTCTTTGATATCATTAGTTATTTGATTATTAACAACTTCTTGTTCGTTGTGTTCATGACAAGAAACAGATTTTGTTTTTATGTTAAAATGTTTTGCTAATTTACCAAAAACACGCGTATCTTCGGCTGCGACTAAATCAACTTGATTTAGAACCTCTATAGCACGTGGTGAAAAATCTGATAAATTACCAATTGGTGTTCCAACTATATACAAGCCCGATTGCATTTTGTATCCTTTTATAGTAAGATAATAACATATAAAAAATGGTTTTTTCAATGTATATAAATAATAAAATTATAATATCTGTCAGTTTGTGCGCTTTGATATCGGGGTGCGGAACAAATATAAATAAATTTGGTTCACAAGATTATGAATCAATAGCAACAACCCAACCAACAAAGATTAGTGATGTTTTATCTAAATCTGGTGTTTATGGTAAATTAGGTGGTGGCAAGGTTGAAAATATCGCTGTGTTATTACCAACAAGTGGTGATAATAAAACATTGGGACAAAGTATAAAATCAAGCATAGAAACCGCTGTTATACAACAAAGTTTCCCAAATATAAGTGTTTCTTTTTATGATTTGTCGGGTGATGAAGATAACAAACAAGCAGTCATAACAGATATGTTATCAACAAATCCTGATATTGTCATAGGGCCTATTTTTGCAGATGATACAAAGTTATTACGTGATATAAAATCTACAGAATTACCAGTTTTGTCTTTTACATCTGATATAACGGCTATTGGTGATGGTGTTATGACAATGGCTTTGATGCCAACACAAAGCATAGAAGCAATAATTCAACAAATAAAAAAAGATAATAAAAATAAAACTGTTATTATTGCCCCAAACACACAATCGGGAAAACAAATGGCTTCGATAACAGAGCAGACATTAAGTGCTTATAACATAGATTTAATTGGTTTGTTCTATTATGAATCGATGAATTCCGATTCAATGAAAGACATTGCGTTGCAAGCATCTATGTATAATACCAGACAGCAAGCAAACACCAAAGCAAAAGAAATTCTATCAAATATTATTTTAACAGAACATATAACAAGTAATGATAAACATATCTTGGAAAAACAATTAGATGCGCTATCTAAAACAGAAGTATTGGGCGATTTGCCTTTTGATTCTGTTTTGTTTTTAGGAAACGCGGACGACTCTAAAACAGTTGCATCATTTTTACGTTATTATGGGGTGAATAATAAAAAGATATCTTTTTATGGAACTACATTATGGCAAGGAACCGATATTGTATCCGATTTAAGCATGAGTGGGGCTAAATTTACAAGTTTGCCAGAATTGTCCGAACAATTTATACAAACATATAAATCTATTGAAAATACAGAACCAAATTATTTATCTGCATTTTCTTATGATGCAGCAAATTTGGCCATGGGAATGACATTTTCTGAAACAACAAAAGAAAAATATTTATTAGATGCAAATGGTTATATTGGAAGCAATGGCATATTTAGATTATTACCGTACGGACAATCTGAACGTGGATTGCGTATAATGCAAATAAATGGTTCGGGAACCCCAAATTTAATATCAGACACACCAACAACATTTATAAACACATTATATAATATAGAAACAGTAGAACCAGATGAAGTATCACCAATTGATTTAATAACAGATGGTATAAATCCATTGGATTATATAGTTATACCAAACAATTTACGAAATAAATACAAAACAAAAACTATTGGTGTAAATAACTATCAAAAAATAAATGAAGAATATATGAAATCGGCTCCGATACAAATATCTGATGAAAATGCAGGGGAAATAATAAATAATCCAGAATACACATCAGTTAAACGTGAATCTATATCTAAAAAGAATATTGATAGTATAGAAATTATTACAGATTAATATTTTATTATTCAATTCTTTGCTAGTGGAATCCTTGAAAGATTTTGGAGAATGTAGAGAAGAGAATTCCACTAGTAAAAAATCTATTTATTTTATAACTATCTGACTATCCAAATTTCAGCATCATCTGCGGTTGTGTCACCATTTGCCTTTTTTACAGGGGCATATAATACACGAGTTTTATTTACTTCAAGTTTGTTGCCGTCTATGTTGATATCGTTTATATAGTTTCCTTCGGTTGCTTCTACTTCGGTTATTATATTGTTTGTTCTGTCTTCTAGTACCGTAACACGTTCTTTTAATTCTGTTATACTTTCATCTGTTTCACCAGATGTTGGTGTAGAAGATGTTTTTTTAACAAAACTGGAACCGCCAAGTTTTTTTATAGCGTGTGCTGTCGGCATTCTTGCTACTGTTTCTGCTGATGTATTTGATTTTGCACTTTTGCTTGCTGTTGCGGGTACTTTTGCGGCTTTTGCAGATAATACAGACGTTTTTGCTGTATTGTTTGGTTTTACTGTGTTTGCAGTTGTTCCACCAAGTTTGCGGACGGTTGGAACAGCAAAAACATTTGCAGATATTCCAACTATTAAAAAGCCACCAAGTATTATTTTCTTTAACATTAGTTTTCTCCTTTTATTGTATTGTCGTGTATTGAATATTCAACGCCATCTAATTTTAATCTTAATGATTCAGTGGTGTTTTCGTTCATAGGTTTTATTCCCACAGAAATAGGGGTTGTTTTAGCATAATAAACTTTATCATCTATCTTTACAGCCAGTGCAGGCGTGGTTTCTTGGACAGATGTTAGACATATTATATTGTCACCAACATGTAAAATTTTTCCGCATTGTTCAATTGTAGCCATTCCCATTGGTGTAACAAGTTCAGATGGACATTCGTTAATACCAAAGTCTTGATCTGACATGTTAAATTCGCCACCACCACAATAATGGTTTTCTTTACATAACGAACATTCTGTTGAGTTGGCTGGTAAATAATACCCAAGTTCACAAACTATCGCGCTTTTACAATTTAGAATATTTGTTGAGCCAATTTCGGAAACACTTCCAACGGGACACGTAATGTTACCCTGACTTTCTGTTTGTGAATAAGTATAATTACCACCGGCACAGTATGAATTTTCTGGACAAATTATGCATTCTTCGGAATCTGCGGGCAAATAATACCCAGCGCCACAATTATAAACAATATCTTCGTATATAGGAATCATTTTAAAACCACCACTGTATACACCCGTATTAGAGATAGTACATTGATTTTCAAATACAGAATTTGGCGATAAAATATCAACAGCATATACATTTGCCGATATAAACAATAACGCAAAAAAATAAGCGATTTTACGTATCATGTGTATTTTATAATTGATAAACACACACAATACGCAGTAATTGTGTTGTCATAATTTCTCCAAATCTCTTTCATGTTTATTCATTTATTTCATGTTCTCTACTACATAAATATATGAATATATTTTATAGTGTAGAACTTATTTGATAGATATCGCAAGAATAAAAAATACAAAAAATGACCATTAAATTGTCATGTTGTTTATATTATATCATAAATAGGAATTCTGCCCAAATACAATTTTACAAAAAAATGGTCATTAAAATTATAACTATAATAGGGGGGATACATGAATAAAAAACTAATACTAACCAGTATATTTGCAATAAGTGTAGTAGGTTCAGCATATGCAGGACCAACAAATACAGTAACAGGCGCACCAGAAGACGGAAGTTATCAAGCAGATACCACATATACCGGTGCAGCAACGGTTAATGAATTGGGTGTATATGAAAATAACTCCACAGCCATAGCAAATGCAAACTATGAAGATATATTGTATAATATAAGTGCGGGAAATTACCTTGCCGCGGGAAGTGAGGGTACACCAACCATCTGTCCAGCGGGTAGTTATTGTGGTGGATTAATAGATACATTGTATAGCGCAACAGAAAATCAGGGTATAAACGCATGTCCAACAATAGATAGTGCAACATTTACATCAGCCGAAGGAAGTAGTTTAGTAACAGGTTGTTATCAAGAAGACACAGCAATGAGCAGTGCATTATTGAATCCGTTAACAACAGAACATTTAAATACAAGTAAGAATACAGATGGCTATATCAATGGTGTAAAATATGCAAGTGCGACCACAGTAGCCAGAAGATATGCAACAAGTACAACAACAGCGGGTGATTGGACAGCATTAGATGAATCAGATATCCAAATAACAGATTTAGCATGTAATAATGGATATCATTATAAAGCAGGCGCACCAGATTTAACAAGTGCAATAGGTAATACAGAAGGAATTAATAGTGTGTATGCAGATTATAATGGTTCATTAGTGGTTTTTAGTGGAACAAGTCATGATAAAGACTATTGGGGCTTTGTAGATGATACAATGGATGTATTCGCAGTAGATTATGGTGACAAAGGGATATTGACTGGAAAAGCCTTTCGTTCCACACAAGCAGGAGATAATAACGATTTTACATGGACAAATCCAACTATATTAGACACACCAACAGGTGAACTTGGAACATATTGTTATTGTCATTTGGATGGCTATACACCAGTTGGTGGAACAAAACAAAGTTTATCATCTGTTTGGATGTTTGAAAACAGTATCAGTGCTAGAGGTTGTACTTACAACTGTGTATACTACTTACATAATGTGGATGATGGAAATTTACGCTTTCGTGCCGCTTTGTTCGGTTCGGTTGGCTCAACACTCCCAACGTGTGAAGCGAACACAATTAACATCACATGGGGCGATACAGATGCAATTGATGTTACAGCAAACAATGCTGGTACGGCTACATACGGTGAAGACATCAGAACCCCGGTCAAGGCACAACATAAAGCTGGAAAGAGATTCACAGGTTGGACATTTACAAAACCAACCCAGAATTAATGCAGTTCCTTTTTGGGGTAAAAAAACCGTGGTCTCCCCCACGGTTTTTTATTTATAATTTTCTGTAT
>JAKSSZ010000053.1 GCA_024402835.1 Alphaproteobacteria bacterium
TATTTTTTATTTCAGCCCCCCGCCAAGAATAAATAGATTGGTCATCATCACCAACGCAAAAAATATTTGGATTTTGTTTATCTTTTGTTAGTAATTTCAAAAACATCATTTGTGCTGAATTTGTATCTTGGAATTCATCAATCAATATATATTTAAATTGATTTTGATATTTTTGTAATAAATCTTGATTGTCTTGGAATAATTGTAATACATATAAAATAATATCACCAAAATCTATGGCATTAACTTTTTTTAATTCGGCATTATATGATTCAATAATTTTTTTTGTTGTTGGTGACAATGTTTTATAATTTATATTACCGCTGTCTTTTATTCTGGAAATAATATCAACCCATTCTGATGGGACGTATTGTTTTATATCCAATCCCATATTTGATATAACATTTTTTAATAATGCTTTTTGATCATCTTCATCATATATCAATATATTTTGTTGCAACCCAACTAAATTACAATTAGATTGTAAAATTCGTAAACACACAGAATGAAAAGTCCCCATCCAAATATCTTTTACACCACTATCTATGAATGTCGCAATTCTATTACGCATTTCATTTGCAGCTTTATTTGTAAAAGTAAGCGCCAATATCTGCCATGGATATGCTAAATTATTATGTAATATATGTGCAATTCTGGCTGTTAAAACACGTGTTTTTCCGGTCCCGGCACCTGATAAAGTTAAAACGGGACCATTGGTTGTTGTTACTGCTTTGATTTGTTCTGGATTAAGATTATCAAAATAATTATTCATTTTTGGCTATTGTAATTTATAAAAGTTTTTTATACAATGATTTTGTTAAATGGATGATATTATGGAAAGAATAGTTTGTTTTGATATAGAAACCACAGGTCTTGATTATAATAACAGTGACAGATGTATTGAAATTGGTGCCGTAGAGATTATTGATAACAAAATCACAAATAATACTTTCCACGCATATATAAATCCCGAGGGTAAAATTATCCCCCCTGAAGTATATATGGTTCATAAAATATCAAATGCTTTTTTGGAAGACAAACCCAAAATGTCCGAAGTTGCACCAAAATTTTTGGAGTTCGTTGGGGATTCACAAATTGTTGCGCATAATGGTTTTGATTTTGACTTTCCTTTTATGGATAAAGAATTAGAGCGCGTTCATTTAAATTGTATTCCACGCGACAAAAGGCTTGATTCTCTTGTAATTGCCAGAAATCGTGTTTTTGGACCAAAAAATTATACATTAGATTCGCTGGCTGATTGGTTCGGTGTTTCACGTGCTGCTCGTGCAGATGCCCATGGGGCATTAATTGACTCTATATTACTGGCAAATGTTTTCTTGGAATTACAAAAAACAGAACCTTTCCCAGACATTTCAGAAACAATAAATGAACAACACGAAAAGTTTTTACAAACACCTAAAATCGGTGGCACATTTCCACGCAGAACTTTTCCAATTACAGATGCCGAACAACAAGAGCACGAATTATTTTTAGATAAAATCCAAAATCCAGAAAAATATGAAAAAGAAGAAAAGAAATAATTGTTTCACAAAGTATTAAAATCAATTATCAAATTATAACAATTTGTTTTTATTCCATAATACTGTGATTAACATATTATTTGCAACTTATATCTGTCGGAAATGGAGCGGATTTACCAGCTGGACAATTATAACATACCCCCATATAGAACATAGGATTCGTGTTAGGAATAACAGCTCTATACTGATTTGTTTGTGGACAACTGTCTGTATATTCTTTTAAACACTCCAGATTTAAAATATCATCTGACAAAAACTCATCCACACAATCTTGTGCTGCCGAGACGTAACAAGGCTCCTATTCATCATAATCTCCACCTGTGAAGTATCTTCTATTAGATGTTAGGAACATATAATTTATTTTTGTAACTTGGCAAATGGGGGTCCAGTTGTTACCATACTTTATACATTTTGCTGTACCGATAATATTTGTTATCACCATATTATTTTCTTCAGCCTCAACTGTCCATTCATTTTTATAAATATTATTAGCGTTCGCACCAGTTCCACTCGCATTAATTGTGCCATTATTATATCTCCATACGTATTATCTATTGCAATAGTTCGGTACGAATTATTAATCTGTATCTTTGCTTTAAAAGCGTTCATCAGTATCAAATCCAGCTTCATCCAAACTAAGTGTCCCACTAAGATTGTTAACACACGTATCATAACTAGTGTAGTTAAAAGTTGATTTTGTTGGTGGTGTATAATCTAAATTTGAATCATTTATAGATTCTACTTGTTCTGTAATACAAACCTTATTTGAATCTGCAACAATACAGTCGACACAATATGTTTTGCCACGCACTTTGTTTATGCCAGACTCGTTATTAGAAAATACAACATCCCAGTAAAATTGATTATTTTTTATATCAGAAACATTTACAGATTTAATCTCTAATTCACCCGCATTTTTATAACAAGCACCATCCACTGTTTTTATAGTATAGCCACTTTTACAAGTGCAACTTGTTGCTGTTGGACTTGTTGCTTCAGTTCCAAATGGACAATCTTGGCATTTTCCTTTATCCAAATATTGAGACAAGGATTTACATTCTGTATCCTCTGCCCAAACACACGTATTTTCACTTGCATAATAATGTTCATTACATCTACATATATTATTTACACAGTTATTATTATCTTTACATTCTACAACATATTCTGAATTATCTGGGCATAATAAAGTTTGATAGAATACTTGTGAAATTCCCTCTATAAAATCATTTGGGTCTGTTTTATTTTCGTATTCCGTATTTTTAGCCAACACAGCATAACCACATGTCAATGCTATATTACGACATGCACCAGACATAACCTTTTGTATATTTCCCAAACTTGCACCGGTTGTCCACGAATTTACATTGGAATATTGCGTATTATAACATGTTGACAATTCAGACAAACAATTTGATGCATAATCAGATATTATTTGTTGTTGTGCACCATGTATATTGACCATTGCACGTTGTATATAATTTACAACGATTTCATTATATGGCAAATATGTTGAATTTTTACCATTTGTTTTATATGTAAAATATTGACATTTATCTAATACTGAACGACACAAACCACCATCTTTGTATGTACTGCCGGTTCCTATTTTTAATAATAAATATTTTACAACCAAAGCACCCGTGTTATCAGAATTAGTTGCACTACGCGCACTCTGCAAAAATTCAGGGGTTATCTCTGCATTATCATAATCTGTCATAAATTTCGTTATTTGTGTGATATCTTGTCCCAAAACAACATTACCATTTTCATCTATGAATTTCTTGGTTGGATCCAGACATTTAAAGTAATTTTCACCACAAACCAAATCATCGGTCATACAAGTTTCCAAAGCCGCAACACACCCCTTGGCATCATATTGGTTTTTATCTTGTAATACGGTCAAACGTGCCTTTTGCAACATTAATTTTGCGCTTTTAACATTTGAAATCAAAGTATCATTTAATTTTACCAAACCTTGTTCATAAGCAACACAATCTTTATCTATGGCTAAATCATAGTTACCTGTTATCTGCGATTCTGTTCCACCTGCATCTTTACAAGAATTCAATACGGCTTTACATCTTTTTGTGGCTTCTTTATATAATTCTTGACCACGCATATTAGAAATGCTTTTGGAATTATTACTAAACATATCTAAACTAAACATATCAGAATCAGAAAAATCTAAATCCATATCAATCAAAGAACTTGCACCACTCCCACTTGTGGATGTATTTGCAGATATAGATGGATCTTTTATCAATTCGGCAATATCGTCCAACATAGAACGTGTTTCTGTATTATCTTTTGTTTTGGATAATTCCTCTTCAGCTTCGGTCGCAGACATAATTGCACTTATTTCATCGGCCGACAAACCAATATAACGAATTCTTTGTGCAACTTCATTTAATTCTGAATTTGCATCTTTTACCGCTTTCTCTACTTTTTCATATTTTGCAAGATTCGCGGAACAACTGCATCTTTTCTGATTATTATCAACAACTGCACAAAATTGATCCATACAATCATTATACTGTTGTTGGCATGTACTGTTTAATTCTGCTGTTTTTTCCAAAACATCTTTTGCCGCTGCAATAGATTCTGCTGTGGGGGTTACATTCTTTTTTCCACCACCAAATAACGAAGATATCGAAGCACGTGATTGCTGTGCGCCGCGCACTTGTTCATCTATGTTGGAACCCGTTTGTATATTTGTTCCAGAAATCGTAGCACGACCACCCACTTCGGCTGTAGATGGGCGTAAAGTAAGTCCGGCACGTCTGACAGTTGGATTACTGTTTATGCTTGCAGCCGCCACACGTTGTGTTAAACCACTATTATTTACAGTTTTTTCCAATTTTGCACGACTATTTCCGGCAACCGATGAACGAGACACCACCGAATGAGATGTTTTTTGTGTTTGTGTATCTGCATTTGTTTTTACAACACGACTTGCAACACCTTTGGAAACCTTGCGCGAAGTATCAACATTACCTTTATCAGTTGTGCGTGCAACACGGGAAACTGTTGTTTTCTTTTCCACGGTTTCTGTATTATCTGTCTTTATTACACGGGATGCAGAAAACACTGTAATTGGGGTTACAATTACACACAACAAAGTCAATAAAAAACTTGTTTTTATTCTTTTCATTCTCTTGTTATAAAATTATATCATAAAATCAAATAAAAAAACAACACAATTAAACAAAAAAAGCCCGTATCAAACGGGCTCTTTTTTTACTTTGTAAAAACATTATTTTGCTTCTGGAACAACAGAAACTGTTTTTCTGTCACCATTTCCACGTTTAAAGGAAACAATTCCAGCGATTTTTGCAAACAATGTATGATCTTTACCCATA
>JAKSSZ010000054.1 GCA_024402835.1 Alphaproteobacteria bacterium
TTATGTAATGTTCCATGTAAGATATACGATAATAACATAGTGTCATCAAAGTTTTGTATCACAGAAGTATCAAATCCTTCATTTTCTAAAATATGTAAATCATATTTTAAATTATGAGCCACTTTTGTAATATCGTTGTTTACAAATATAGGTGATAAATATTTAAATACAGTATCTATTGATAATTGACCCGGAACAAAAGATTCTGTTCCAAATAAATCCATAGTTTTTGTTTTATGTCGTAATGGAATATATACGCCATTTTGTTCATCAACGGCTAATGAAATACCAACTAATTTCGATTCAATTTGATTTAATCCTGTTGTTTCGGTATCAAAAGCAATGATATTTTTTACATCAGCTAAAAAATTTTTTAATTGTTGTTCAGTGATAATAGAGTGATAGTTTATATTATTTAATTTATTTTTTGTTATTGATTCTGGTATATCTATTACAGGACAAACAGATTTAGCATAATCCATGACAGGAGTTTCAATATTTGCCGTTGACGGAAATAATTTTTGTATTTTTGTGTATAAACTATTGCTTTCTATTTTTTGTATAACAAAATTTAATGCTTCTGGGGTATTAAATACAAAAGGTTGAATTATTAAACCATCCAAATTTACATCTGTTTTTAATGTGACAAGTTGTTTGGATATAAAAGCATCTGATTTGTGTTCTTGTAATAAATTGCGAATACGTTCATTTTTTACGTTATCTAAATTATTATACAGATTTTCAAGAGTTCCAAATTGTTGAATCAAAGAAGTTGCTGTTTTGGGACCTATGCCACGAACACCTGGGACATTATCAGATGTGTCACCCATCAAAGATTGAACCTCTATAACTTTATCTGGTTCTACACCAAATTTTTCTATGACTTCGTGTTCGTGAATTTCTTTTTGTTTCATACCATCATACAAAAATACACAATGTGATACTAATTGCATTAAATCTTTGTCGCCTGTTATGATTCTGGTTCCGCCTTCGTTATTACAATTTGCTTTTGATATTGTTGCTATGACATCGTCGGCTTCTACATTTGGGATACATAATACAGGTATTCCCATTGCACGAACACCAATGCGAATAAGTTCACCCTGTGTTAATAAATCTGTTGGAGTTTCTATTCTGTTTGCTTTATACTGTGGATAAATATCTTGACGGAAAGTAATTCTGGATGCATCAAAAATACATACAAAAGAATCATTTGATTTTGCATCAGCCAATATAGGTAATAGCATATTAAAGAAACCATATACAGCGCCAATAGGCATTCCATCAGAACGTGTTAAATTACCATGAACGCCATAGTATGCTCGGAATAATAAAGAATTTCCATCAATTAAAGTAAGCAAAACGATAACCTTTTATGTTGTATAAATTTATGATATAATTATATTATAAATAAAAGGATAATACAACATGCAAGACAATAAACCTATACTTATAGTTGGACTGGGGAATCCGGGTAATGAATACGAAAATACCAGACACAACGTTGGTTTTATGGCTGTGGATAAAATTGCAGGCGATGGCGTTATTTGGAAATCGGAAAAAAAAGCGTTGACATTACATTGTGAAATGAATGGTAAAAAAACAATTTTAGCAAAACCACAAACTTTTATGAATAATAGTGGTGAAGCCGTTTCTGCTTTGATGAAATTTTATAAAATACCGTTGGAAAATTTAATAGTAATACATGATGATATGGATATTAAACTGGGACAGAAAAAAGAAAAAATAGGTGGGGGCAGTGCCGGTCATAATGGCATTAAATCTATAGACAACTTTGTCGGTTCTGAATATAAACGTATTCGTATTGGTATTGGACATCCACGTGATGTAAATTCGCCAATAAATCCATCTGATTGGGTGTTGGGTAAATTTTCCGGGGATGAACAAGAAATAATTAACAATATAATTTACAATATATTTTAGTAAATTTTCTATTTTGATTCAAACGGTTGTTAGGGTCGTTTTGTACAACGTGGATTATACTCACGTTCGTGTTGTATTGGTTCCTCGTAACCTGATTCACAATATGTAGTGTAAACACAATATCCAGTTGCTGTGAAAAGTTCGCATGCAGCACTCCCGTCAGTATCACAGTTGTGACACCATTGGGCATAAAGAATAATTTCTTCATTATTGTCTTTGTCTGTTTCGTATATATTAACTGGTATTGCTGCTGATTTAACAATAAAACTTCTCCCAGTACCATCGGGCTCTGTATTCCAGCCCACAAATGTGTAGTCTGTTCTGGTAATCTCCATCTCCATATATGATGATGGTAATTGGCAAACGTCGTAATTGCGACAAGTCATATCTTCTGGCCATTCAGCACAATCACTACCATTTCTATTAAATTTTATTGTATATGTATTTGGTGCACACTTATCGCTTTCTTTATGGTATCCCTTTTCACAATCAAAATCTCTCTGCCCTTTATTCTCACAAACAGAGTTTTGGGGACATGGCTTGCAAAATGTTTGTCCTGGACTATCTTGATATGTTCTAGCCTTACACGGTGTACAAGATGTTTGTCCTGGACTATCTTGATATGTTCCTGCTTCACATTGGTTACAAGATGTTTGTCCTAATTTATTTTGATATGTTCCAGGCATACATTGATAGCATAGATAATCTCCATTTGAATCAGGATTGTGTTCTGATGGATCTTTTGTTTGGTTATACCAATATCCAGCAGGACAATTTATAAAAAGGTATGCATATACGTCTCCACTTCCAGTGCCAGCATCTTTTTGACAGGCTTGAATATCTGATGTTTGTGATACCTGAGCATATATACAATATGTAGTGCTTGCACCAATTGATTTCAAATTTTGTAAATTGGTTTGACTAGTGCTAGTTTTAAAACAAGTTTCTTCTATAAAGTTGTTATAATTAAAATTATTTATTTGTGTCGTAAATATGTCTTGAGTTTTCATTGTTGTAGTGTCTTCATAGTAGCATTGATAATGTATCGTTGTTGTAGTTGTGGCTTCGCAACTAGTATCAGTATTTTTACCAAACCATGAAAGAATTGTTTGTTTTGTCGTATTTTTCGGACTTATTATTTGGTTATTAGTATTACAATTTCCCCAAATGCTTTCAGCAATCAGACATTCCGCACAATCTGTGGTTATATTATCTTTTTTACAATAATTTTCACATGCTCTGTGCTCATTATCAATTTTCTCATCATTATATTTTTGTTCGTAAAATTCTAACCCCAATGCGTAATCTGTGCTGGTTGCATATGCGTTAGTATCATCAAAAGATATTGTTGGAACAATATATTCTGTAATCATAGTTTCTGCCTGGGCAACGCAATCTTTGACTTCTTGCCAACAATTTAATTTTGTTAAAATAACATCTCTTTGTTCTGTTGAATTTTCTGCTGTTCTGGTGCATTGTGTAAAATCACCAGCAATTCCCGAACAGTTATCAACAACACAGGCTTGACCCACCAATAAACAGTTTTGATAGATAGAATCCAAAGTAATGTTTGTTTGAATCCCCTGTATTCCTTTGACCCAGTCTGCTGTGGCTATACTGGTTGAACTATTAGTATCCAAATAATTCATTAATGCAGAACACGAATTTGAAATATTTGAACACATTGCTTGTGTTGTCAATGTTGCAGATACGGCAAATGTAGAAATTGCACGTGGGTCAAATTCAGTTAAATCTGTCATAGATTTTGCAGAACATTCAGATAATAATGTTGTGCAACTTTGACGTATTTCATCAAGTTTTGAATTTTGGGCCAATTTAATTTTTGCCAAAGCATCATTGATAAAGTCATCCCACACGATATCTTTTACATCTTCACAATTTGACATTGCTGATTCTAAAAACGTTTTTTTAGATGTTAAAAATCTAATAAATTGTGACCCTTTGTTTATGTTTTGCCAAGTTTCATTTGCAGATGGTTCTTTTATTAAATTTGTTAGGTTATATAGATTTTCGGTTAAAACTGCTTCGCCTGTTGCAGGATTTATATAATTTCCAGATATATCCAAACATTTATATAAATCTTTGCCACATACATTCACATCTGATAATTGCTCTAGCATTTTTTTTCTGCATGTCAAAATATCATCTGAATTTTTATCTTGGTACACAGTCAATCGTGACATATCTAACAAAGAACTACTTTCATATACTTTATCTTTTGCTTGGTTGTATTTTGATTCATAAGATTTTGCTACTGTATTGCAGTCTTGTTCTATACTTAACAAATAATTACTTTTGATTATTTCTAAATCATCTTGAGAACATATTTCCAAAGTCATTTCTTCACACATTGGAAGAACAGATTTATATAAATCAACCCCTTCTTTTGTGGTTGTTGAAACACCCGAGTTTAAATCAATGTTATCCCAAACGGTATCTTCATTCAAAGACAATGATATAGAAGACAAATTTGTATTAAATTTATTTTTGCCATTTGAATTTAAGGCATCTGTTATTTTGTTTAAAATCTTTTGTGATTCCGAAGTGTCTTTTGTGCTGGCTGCTAATTCGCCTTCGGTTGCTATATTTATAACAGCTGCATCTTCTTTGTCCATAGAAACAGTTAAAAGTTGCTTGTTAAAATCAAGCATTTTGTCTTCAAATTGTTCCAGTTTTTTCTTTGCTTTATCAAAATCATGAACTTTATTAGAACATGCACATCTTCTTAAACTGGAATCTTTATTTGCACAAAATTCATCCATACAGTCGTAATATACGGTTTTACATTTTGTTAAATCTTTAGATTTTTGTAAGATTAAACAAGTGAATGAAGAATTTGGCTCTGTGCATGTTGAAATTGATGATAAAACGATTGATATAACATCAACGAGAACAGAATCATATCCGCAAAAAGGCGGTTTAC
>JAKSSZ010000055.1 GCA_024402835.1 Alphaproteobacteria bacterium
TGAATGTTTCTGCCACAAATAATACAATTTCTATAAAAGTATCCGAATCCCCTATTATAAATAAAGTCACTATAGAGGGGAATGATGAAATAGATACAGAAGATTTAAAAAAAGAATTACGAACAAAAGAACGTTCATCATACGATAAAACTGTGATAGGTGCCGATGTTCAAAGAATATTAGTTTTGTATCAACGCAAAGGTTTCTTTGGAACAAAAGTAGAACCAAAACAAATAAATTTGGAAAATAATCGCGTTAATATTGTTTATGAAATAACCGAAGGACACCCAACATATATCAAAGATATAGATTTTAGTGGTAATAAGATATTTAGTTCCAGAACATTACGTGGTGAAATTCTTTCTCGCGAACATGCCTGGTGGCGTGTTATGACCCAATTTGATGTATATGATGAAGATCGTATACAATACGACCAACAATTATTAAATCAATTTTATCTAAGAAACGGTTATTTGGATTTCAGAATCAAAGAAGCCAAAGGTTTTTTCAGTGAAGATAGAGAATTTTATTCTGTAAAGTTTGTTGTCGAAGAAGGAAAAAAATATAAAATTGGTGATATAAAAATAGAAAATCCATTTTCTGATATATCGACAGACGATTTGTATGACACTTTAACAATATCAAAAAAAGATGTTTATAATATAGATGAAATAGATGCAAATATAACAGAACTACGTGGACAGGTTGCCGAGCATGGCTATGCATTTATATCCGTTGAACCTGTTACAAAAAAACATAATGACACGCAAATTGTAGATATAACTTTCAAAATACAAAAGACAAACAGAATTTATATCAATAGTATAAATATACTTGGTAACGTCAGAACATTTGACAGTGTCATAGAACAATTATTACCAATGCGTGAAGGAGACCCTTTTTCTTTACAGACAATTGAAACAGGCCGTCAAAATTTAATGAGAACACGCTATTTCAAAGATGTCCAGATGATTCCTACACGTCTAGCCGAAGCAAATATGATAAATTTAGATGTAAAGGTTGAAGAACAACCAACTGGTGAATTATCTGGTGGTTTTGGGTGGTCCAGCATAAATGGTTTTATGATTGATGCGGGTATCACAGAAAATAATTTTATGGGACGTGGACAAATAGTTCAATTGAAAGGTTCTATTGCACAATATCAAAAACAAGCAATATTTAGTTTTACAGAACCTTATTTATTTGGTCGGGCATTATCCGGTGGGTTTGATGTTTCTTATACATCTTATAAATATTCTTCGTTGGGTGGTTATGGCTATGATAGAGATTCTTTCGCTGTTTCCGGAAGATTGGGCTGGAAATTAACAGACCATTGGTCACAATCTTTTAGATTATCTGCAACATTTGATCAAAATTATGACTTACAATATTCTGGTTGGAAAAAAGCAACGTTATATACAGCAGGAACAAACTTCCGTTATTATAATTTAGATACAAATTTCCAACAGAACACACATACTGGTGTTGTTGCAAATATTGGCGCTGCTTATACTGGTTTTGGTGGAACAGAAACATTTATGCGTTACAGCGCAGATGTTACAGGGATGGTTAAATTCTTTGATGACAGATGGCAAATACGTTCATCTCTTGATTTTGGTTATTTACAAGCATTAAATGAAGACGATTATATTGCACGTGTTTATCGTTATTTCTTGGGTGGTGAAAATTTACGTGGATTTGATGTTGCCGGAGTCGGTTCAAGAAACTGGTATTATAATAATTATGCTTTGGGTGGTTTATGGAAAATAAACGGTTCAACACAAATGAATTTCCCAATATTCATACCTGATGAATACCAAGTCAAAGGATTTGTATTTGCAGATTATGGTATTTTGGGTGAACCACCACGCGCAGAAAAAACATTTTACGGCAAAAAAAATAACATAGATGAAGACATTAGAACATCAGCGGGAGTTGGTATATATTGGAATACCCCAATGGGACCAATGAATTTCTCGTGGGGATGGCCATTAAAATTAAATGAATACGATCGGGAACAAAGATTCTTGTTGTCTTTCGAGTCACAATTTTAACCTTGACGAAAATATAAATTTTTTCGTATACTGAAAGTAAGGAAAGGAGATAAATAATATGAAAAAGATTTTGATGATATTGGCTTTGATAGTCGTTGCAGGTGGCATTGTGGGATGTGGTCAAATTTATGATCATGAACCTGTAAGCATTGGTTATGATAATAATGAATTAAAATTAAGTCCTTGTGCTTGTTTTCTTGTATACAAGGCATAATTGAATAATCATTATGGGGAGAGAGGATTGAATTACCCAGAAGATTTTGATATAAAAACTTTTCCCGCAGGTAAAACTATCGCATGTTCACGTTTGATGGCGATTGTTGTTTCTGTGGTATTTTTTCTTATAATTGCTTGCTGTGTTTTTATGCTTTTATGTGGAAGATTTAAACAAAATTATCCATTTGTGATATCTGTTGATTCAATTACAAACGATTGGTCTGTTTTAACATATCCAGACAAAGATAATGATACCCCCGTCGAATCTTACCAAATAATGCAAGAAATGATGCTGGTTGATTATATAAAACACAGATTTACAATTACCCCCGACATGGAATCTAACGAACAAAGATGGAAAAAATGTGAAATAAATGAATGTGATGATTCCACTTGTTTTAATCCAAATAACAATGAATGTGCCATATATTGTTTATCCAGTCAGAATGCTTTTGAATCTTTTACAAACAGTGTTGTTCCACAATATATCAATAATTTTCAAAATGGTGAATATTGGATTCCAAAACCCAATATGCTTATTACACCCATGAAATTAACCGAAAAATCTAGTGAATGGCAAATAATAGCGGAAATTGAATCAAATATAAAAGGTTCTTTTAACGTTTTAATTTTTGTAAATATTTTACAGGACATAAAACATTTTCCCGCTACAATGGGATATTATATAAACAGTTTTAGTGCATATAAATACGAGATATATAAAAAATGAAAAAGATAGTATATTTTTTAGGAAGTTTTTTATTAATTATTTTCACATTTTGTGCCATTGTTTTGACTGGTTTATTATATAGAGCAACTGAAAAAACAGATATAAAAACGTATATTTTCCAAAATGATGATTTATCAGAAAATAGAATCGGTGAATTACAATCCATCAAAAAAATGGGGGCAATAGAACTAAGGAACAGATTGATTAATAGATACATCGCGGAATATTTTTCTGTATATCCTTATCAAGAAAATGTTGCAAACAGACCCATATTAAAAGCAATGTCAGAATCAGATGTTTTTGATAAATGGAAAAATGATGAGGCTAAAAACATATCAGAAATGTCACAAAATGGTGTTTTACGTTTGGTATCTGTATATGCGAATAGCATAGAAGCATTAAATGAACCCAAAAATTATAATTATTATGATGACCTACCGGTAATAATTCGTTATAATATACGTTATGAGACACGAACATGGTTGGAACCTAATAATATAGAATTAAAACCATTGGTAGAGTATGGAACGTTTTGTATTGACTTAAAATATAAACCTGAAATACTGGAAAAGGTAAACGATAACAGAATAAATATAAAGAAAGAACTACAAAAAGGACGAAATCCTGCAACATTATTTAAATTTACAGTAACAGGAACCGAATGCGAATAATATGAAAAAGTTATTTTATATCTTAGCAATTTTTTCAATATGTAATATGGGCAATATTACCACCAGTATCGCTGATGAATTTGATGATATCACTGTTAGTGAAGATGATGGCTTTGACCCAAATGCAGAAACAATAGAAATAAACGATGGCGAATCTGGTGTCGGTGTAAGCAAATTTGATATTGCAGGCGCAATATTGGGTATGACATTTGAAGAAATACAAAACTTATACTTTAATAATTCTTCGTTATATGCCCCAATATCAAAAGATAGTATTATTTATACAATAAACAAAGATTGGAAATATAATTTTGATTATGAATGCAGACAAAACAATGTATTTGTTCCCGAAGATTTAAAAAAATGTATTTATTCTTTGGCAAAAAACAGGGGACAATTATATGCATCCGAAGTTCACCTATTCCGTGAATACACTGGTGAAACAATAGATATTTATTTTACAAGTAATTACACTGATAATGTTGTATGGCGTATCGTATATAAAAACGATGTCAACAAACTTGATGGACCTGCTGAAAAATTTGCAAATCAACGTGAAAAGAAAATTTTAGCGTTTTGGCAAGGTGTGCTTGATAAATATGGGACTCCTAATTCTGGAACAGATAAATGGGTATCATCAACTTCGGCTTATGAACCAATGATGACAGCATATTATGGCGAATTGGAATTGATTGATCGTGGAATACATACTGTAGATTCTTCTAAAAACATTCAATCTGCTCGTGAAAATTTTCAGGCAAAACCATATGCTTTTTAACAAAAATTCTTATTATACGGGTTTAATTTCTGAATTTATTGTTCTGTGGTATCTAAGATTTCACGGATATTCTATTTTAGAACACAGGTATATCACTGGTAAAAACACAAATCGTGCTGAAATAGATATAATTGCACAAAAGAAAAAACTAATAATTTTCATAGAAGTAAAATGTCATAAAACTCTTTCTTCGGCATGGGAATCAATATCGCCCAAACAATCTGCACGATTAAGACGCGCTGCTGAAACATATTTAATAAAAAAACGTTGGAAATAT
>JAKSSZ010000056.1 GCA_024402835.1 Alphaproteobacteria bacterium
ATGTATAAAAGGAACACCAAAAAATAAATATTCGCCAATGCATTCGTTATTAAATCTATTGACCATAGTTTCATCAACGCCATTTGGGTTCGGTACTGCGCCTAAATATCCTTCTTTTTTCTCTTCTATTCCCCCATTATTGAACCAATATTGACAAAAATCTTTCCGTGATTTATATAAAAAAACAAAACCATATTTAATACCACTTTTTGATATTAAATCAAAATTATTTGGCTTTCCATCATTCCAAACATATCGAATTGCATAGCCGGGTTCTGATGTTGCATACCTTAGACAACGATTTGATTGTCCTGTCGCAACAGAATACGGATCAGATATTGTACTACCAGCAAACAAAACATCGGGTGGAAAATAACCGGAGTTTATTAAAGATTTTACTTCCCTCGCAAATTGTGACCTTTTTTCGTCATCAGAGGATAAAAAAATATCTCGTTGAGCAGATATTTTATGTAACATATCATCAACATAATTTATTCTCTCTGCCCAATCTGTGTTTGACAACCCTGAGATTTGTGAAGGAACAATATTTTTTGCATCTATAATATGTGGGTAAAATACAAACCATGGACCAGAATAATAATGTCGCAACAAAAATTCTATTGTTTTATATAATGGTATTATATTTTCTGGTGCAATAATGGGGGTAATAATACTATCATTTGACACCATGATTTGTCCGGGGTTGTCACCAGCATCTAATCCGTGTTCACGTAAAATTGTTAATATCTCGGCTCTCTTATTATCATCAAGATTTTTCAATGACAACAGTGAAGGTCTTATTGGAATTTCCAATGCAACTGGATTGGTACCAAATTCTCCGCCAAGAAAAAATTCTAAATATTTATCAGCTATATTTTTACCATATTCATTATTAAAATATTTTTCATCCATATTTTCACCATTTATATCATAATGTTTAATTTCATATAGTTATTCTTTCCCATTATATTCACTGGCTAATTTAGAAAATAACAAATGATCCATAAATGTCCCATCGGGCATCATATTACACTGTCTGTCTATGCCGTCCAAATGATACCCACTGTGTTCAATAGATTTTTTAGATGCTAAATTTCCAGCCATTGTTTGACGGCAAATACGATTCATGTGTAACTGTTCAAACCCCATTTTTTCCAACATATCATGGACTTCTGTATTAAAACCAAATCCACGTGCAGATTTTATAAACCAAACACTGGCGCATTGTAATGTTTTTGATTCTGCCCAATAATGAATTCTTTGATATCCAACAAACTTACCATTATGAAAAATATAATATGCACAACCATTTTTAGATTCAAAATCTAATTTCATTCTTTGTTGTGTTTCTTCCACTGATTCTGTTAAATGAGATTTATGGGATACAGAATACCACATAAATTGATAGTCATCTGGATTTTCATCTTTTAATACGTTCCATATCAATTGAGCGTTTTCAATAGTTGGTTCTAATATTCGCATTTCAAGACGTTGTGTTTTAATATCACGTTTAAATAATTCAAAAAACTTTTCCATAATTATTTTTCCTTTGCCAGATTATCAAATTGTTGTTTTCTATCTTTGGTTTGTTTTCATTTGCTTGTTCATAAAATCCATATTATTAGCATAAAGTTTTTTTTCCTTATATAAAGTATACAACGTATTAAACAAATCTGAATCATTCCGCAAATATTTTGAGATTATATCATTTGCCTCTGAAAGTAATTCGTTTATTTCTTCATCAGTTAACATTCTAAATTTATCATCATCTCCAACAACAATTTTGTATTCATATATATGCCAAGCAATACTATCTAATCTGTAAATATCTTTGTCCAACATGTTAGACACAAGCATATTACGAAATACCATCGCCCGTTTTTTATCAATTCGTTTATTTGATAAAATATGCTGTGCAAGTTCTGAATCTTGTTTGTTTTTACTAAGTTCTATATATTTTGTAGCCAATTGTTCATAAAATTCATTCAATTTAGATATTGATTTCTTGCGTATAATAACAACCCCAATAATATATTCCAAAACAACAATTGCTACAGACAACCAAAACAAATTGTCATACGCCTTAACTTTTTGTTCTTTTGTTATGTCTGGTTTTCTATTGACTAATTTTACATTTATAAAAGGTGTTCCTATCATTGTGGCAAGAATAACAAATAACAGCCAGCCGTATCTACCTGTTTGTCTCAAGTCTCGTAGTTGCACATATTCATTATTAAATTGATTAACACGTTCTTTTGACGACCACAACATCTTTTTAACCTCTTTCTTGTAAAAGAAATATAATAAATAAAACGATAAATATCAACTTTTTACTTTACCATGTCTTTACCCCAGGAAAATTGAATATATTGGATAAAAAGCAGTAAAATAAAAACCCCAGAAATCTGGGGTAATCTTGGTGGACAAAATAGAATAACAGTTTGAGAATTGTTGTTTTTATTTGGTTAGCATTCTGTATTTCTTGATTAATTTTGTTCTCACAGACTCAGTAATACCACATAACTGATCGATGTTTTTTAAAACATGTTTTGGAACGTTTTCATCTACTTTCAACGGATTATCATCACAAAACCAAAATTGACCAGAGCACAACATTGGTAAATATTGAAAAGAATAAACGTTATTGGACCTGAAATTAAACCATTCCCCAACTTTTCGTGGAGCACCTTTTAGACTTATCAATTTATTAAAATGACAATAAAAACCACCCTTAACCTCTTTTGGGGCACCTTCTAGACTTACTAAATTATTAGAATAACAATAAAAATCACCCATTACTATAACTTCTGAAAGATTTGGCAATGCTGTCAATCCCTTACCAGATAAATCTAAACTTCCCTTTATTACAAAATCTTTTGGTAAGTTATATAAATCATAAACCTTACCATCTTGATTAATAGTTAGCTTAGGAGCTTGTTTTGATTTCATAGTATAACCTCTTATTATTTTCTGTTTCTATTTTACAAGAGTAATATTAAGACAAAAAAATAATATTGTCAGGTTTTAATTTTGTCCTAGGGAAATTTTGGCATAATGGGATAAACCCAGAAAGGTATTACTATTTAACACGTTGTGTTTTGCGTAATAATAATTGCTTTTTGCGTGCTTCGTTATCAACCAACCATTTTTTAAAATCAATTTTCTCTCCACAGTCTATATGTATTTTGTCTGCCAATTTAGTATCATATAAATATTTTGGAACGAAATAACGTCCAGATGGAAAAAAACCAGACTCGTATGAAGAACAATGAAATTCGTTAAATTCTTTTGGAAATCCCCTAAGTATATCTTCACCTAACATATCATATGTCATATAATATATACGTCCCTTCACTATCTTTGGTGCACCAACAAAATTTTTTAAATGATTATAATCACATCTAAAATTCCCATGAACTGCTTTTGGGGCACCTTTCAAACTAGTCAATTCACATTCGGAACAATCAAAATCACCCAAGACAGTCACACTAGACATATCAGGCAATCTGCCAGATTGCATAAAATTAGATTCAGCTAAATATACATTACCTTTTATCACAAAATTTTTTGGCAAATGATACAAATCATACACTTGTCCGTCTTGTTCTAGCAAATAACCAGTATATTGATGTAATTTCATATTAGAACCGCTACTATTTACTTGTGACATTTATTTAACTCCTATAAATTATCTGTGTTTCTGCAAATATCTTCGCATAAGTTTTTGTGTAATTTTTCTTTGGTTTACACTTGTTAATAATGAACATTGTTTATTTATGGAATCAAACAACGCTTTTCGTAAATTCGGTGTTTCAAAAAAATAAAAGAAATCATCAAACCCAAGAAATGTTGTGCTGTATAAATTATCTTCACTATCATGATAATGATAAAAAGTCCAATCAGATGTAAAATTCTTGCCCAAATGTTCCACAACAATACGGCACCAACCATATAATCCATATTCAAAAGGTTCTGGTGTTCCCGTATTAAAAGCAGGATCAAAATTTTCATCATATTTACCATCTGTTGTGGATAACAAAATATGCACTTGGCGTAATTCCATTTTTGGAAATTCTTTTGCTACCAACTTTTTGACAGATAAGAATTTTTTTATACTGTTTTTAACATCTGTTTTTGTAAAATTTTGATTATTATATTTTATACATGGTTTATTACCAATAAATGCACCTTTTTCTGATAATGATATATAGCTTTTTGGTGTAATGGTTTTTGACATTATTTTTCTCTTTTTGCTATCATAAAATAAAATTGAAATTATGTCAAACTTTGCTTTGGCTTGTTTTCGCTTACTCATAGTAGAACAGCAACTTTCATTGCAGAGGGTTCTTGTCTAACTATGTATCCCATAAAAAAATTGAACGCCCCAAACATGGGGCGCTAATTTTTTTGGTGGACGCACAGGGACTGTAAATTCCCACGCAACTATGTTTCGTGGGTCCCTTTCAACACGTAAGATTCAAACTTCGTTTCACTTGTTTTCATCAACTATCGTTTCCGAACCCGTGGTGTTCCACACCATAGGGATTCTCTTCCGAATGTGTATTCACAAAAATAAAACACCGCCCAAATGGGCGGTTTTATTTTTGGTGGACGCACAGGGACTCGAACCCTGGACCCACTGATTAAGAGTCAGTTGCTC
>JAKSSZ010000057.1 GCA_024402835.1 Alphaproteobacteria bacterium
AATTTATAAATAAGTAATAAAAGTTCTTCCTGTTCAGGATTAGGTATTAAAATATTATCATAAAATTGATTACAAAATAATTCTACTAAGGAATCTACTTTATCTGTGTCATCATTTTCATTTATTATTGACAATAATCTTATGGTATAATCATAACTATTACGAAATAAAAAAATTAAGTTTTTTAATGGCTCATATACATCTACTAGTATGTTTCCAATATTTTGTCTTTCAATACAGTATTCATTTGGTCTTTTGGATTGTCAGTAATAGATATAACTGTTGCTTCGCCGGTTAACAGGGCACTTTCAATAGCTATATTATCAACAGATACAACATCTGTTGTTTGCACAATAACATGTATTTCATCATCCGGCATGTGTAAAATTTGACTTATATGACCACGTGTTCCAATAGGGTATATTTTTCTATCGGTTTTAGAATTATTTTTTTGTGGACATAAAATAATAGTTTGTGTTTCTTTTGCCGCCATTTCCATAGTTTTTATATCCAATGGAAAATCCAAAATCAACGGAACGGTTGTTTCGGGGTGAACAATAAGATTTGATACAGGTAAAATATATTCTTTCATAGTGAATATAAATATAGGAAAAATTTATACTTTTTCAAGATAGTTTTTGCAAAATAATAAACGCCCGATATTTCGGGCGTTTTTAATTGTTTAATCGCATTATATTTTAATGTCTGCGAAAATTATTCATATGTTGTTGGTTGTTGGAACTAGATTTTTTTGATAAATATCTAGCTGCAATTAAAACTAACCATTCTACAGATAATACAGCCAAAGCGATTGCAATAGCAAAGCAACCTTTTACTTCTTTACCGAAAATTTCTGTAAATTGTGTTAAAACGAATACAAATTGTGCAATAAATGATACGTATAAAATACCAAATACACCTGTAAAAAATATTTTTTTAATTTTTCCGAACATATTTTCATCCTTTGTTTAATAAAATACGCATGGTTTTTTGTGACAGGAACCATGCATCCCCGCAATAAGCTATAACGAAATATATCAACTCTTGCCAATATACCTCAAAGCCAATTAGGCAGCCATTGCAATGCGAACATTGTCGTTCGCAGCGATTCTATCGCCATTCAGTTTTTTGTTAGTGTTTTACGACGACTATGTCGGATTCAATCGGTTTGCCTTTATTTCGCCTGTCGAAACTATGTCAGCCCCATAAGATATAAAATGGTGGAGCTGTGGGGTACCGCCCCCCAGTCCAAAACGACTATTCTGCAACGAGTTCAGAATCATCATCACTTGCGTGATAACATTATTATAATATTCTTGCTAGCAATTGCAAGTTTTTAAGTTATAATGGCGATATAAACATAATGGAAAATAAAAATGAAGTTTTTAGATAAAGCAAAAATTTATGTCAAAGCAGGTGATGGTGGCAATGGTGCTGCATCATTTCGTCGTGAAAAGTATATTGAGTTTGGTGGGCCAAATGGTGGTGATGGTGGTCGTGGTGGTGATGTTGTTTTTCGTGCAGTTCCAAATGTAAATACTTTGATAGATTACAGATTTAAAACGAAATTTGTTGCGCAACGTGGACAAAATGGTATGGGAAAAATGCGAACAGGTTATTCCGGTGAAACATTATATTTGCCTGTTCCAACGGGAACTGTAATTTTGTCCGAAAACGAAGAAATAGAATACGCAGATTTAAATACAGATGGAATGGAATATCGTGCTGTCCGTGGTGGAAATGGAGGTTGGGGTAATTTACATTTTAAAAGTCCAACTAATCGCGCCCCGCGTCAAGCAAATGATGGACTTCCCGGCGAAGAAAAAACTTTGGTTTTACGTTTGAAATTGATAGCAGATATTGGTTTGGTCGGTTTTCCAAATGCTGGAAAATCTACATTGTTATCTGTTGTGACATCTGCACGTCCAAAGATAGCGAATTATGCATTTACAACATTAAACCCGCAATTGGGTGTTATGTATGCACATAAACGTGAATTTGTAATGGTTGATTTACCTGGGCTAATACAGGGGGCGCATACCGGTGTTGGTTTGGGCGATAGATTCTTGGGACATGCGGAAAGAACGAAATTGATTTTACATGTTATTGATGGTTCTGAATCTGATTGGGCAAATCGTTATAAAATAATAAGAAATGAAATGGATTCTTATGGTGGTAATTTAATAAATAAACCAGAAATCGTTGTTATAAACAAAATAGATACATTGTCAGATGATGAATTAAATACCAGATTGACAGAATTGAAAAAATCTTTTGGTCGTAAAAAGAAACCTGTGTTTTTGACTATCAGTGCGGCTGGTCGTATTGGTATAGAAGAAATGATAAATACCATAGAAAAACAAATGTTAGAGTTAGAATAATGTTAAATCCGTATGAAGAATACACAGATTCAAAAGTAAAATTACAAAAATGGCATCAAGCATGTAAAAACAATGAATTTGCCACAGATAAAAATAATAATCAAATACCATTAAAAAATTTTAATGTAAATCAGGTTATATTTTGTGGTGGTTGTTGGCGGGTTCAAGTTGATTTTCCATATTCTATTACGCGTGTTCGTGATAAAAATATGATTTTAATGAATAAAATAAATTATACAGAAAACACATTTTTTGAATATTGGCGTGCTAAAAGTGTGTGTTTTAATTGTTATGGTCCATTTGTTTCAAAAGAGGACGCATACGATTACATAGTTGCAAAATATGAAACAGACAATGGAACATATTGGGGCTATGGCGATTCCATAGAAAAAGCGCGCGCTTTTTTGGGAATAAAACTTTACGATTTATACAAAGAACTTATAAATTCTGTTGCTTGCCGTAATAAAATGGCAAAAACGAAACAATAATTTGCTTTATTTACGTTTTTTTGATATATTTATACAGATGAAAATAAAGGAGTAAAAAAATGATATCTTTAAAAGGTTCACAAACAGAAAAAAATATACTTATCGCATTTGCTGGGGAATCTCAGGCACGTAATCGTTATACTTTCTTTGCTTCGGCCGCAAAAAAAGAGGGGTATGAAGCCATTGCAAAGATATTTTTAGAAACAGCAGACCAAGAAAAAGAACACGCTTCACGTTTATTTAAATATTTAGAAGGGGGCGATTTAGAAATAACAGCATCTTTCCCAGCCGGTAAAGTTGGCACAACACTTGAAAATTTAAAAGCAGCAGCATTTGGCGAACATGATGAAAACACAAATATGTATCCAAAATTCGCACAAATAGCGGCCCAAGAAGGTTTTACAGCCATAGCCGAAGTATTAAAAAATATAGGTTATGCAGAACGTTATCATGAATCCAGATATCGTGCATTAGCCGAAGCCATAGAAAATGGTACTTTGTTTAAATCTGATACCATAGTTATGTGGCGTTGCACAAATTGTGGTAATTGGCATATTGGCAAAGAAGCCCCCGAAGTATGTCCAGCATGCTTGCACCCACAGGGATTCTTTGTAAGCGAAGGATTGGTCACACGTTGTGATACAAACGAAGGGTTCTGTGAATATACAAATAAAGATTAAAAATCTTTGATAAACAAATAAAAAAAGTCACGGTTTCGTGGCTTTTTTATTTTTATATGAATACATAATTGCAACACATTAAAAAAATGATATAATGAATTATGAAAGTATTCCTTTCGCCTCATTTGTTGTTAGTCCCGATTTTATTAAAATCGGTTTTTTTTCTTGAAATAGCAAAAGTTACAGATAATTATAATAATAGCAAGATAGATGACCCATGTTTATTTATCGTGGCACAACGGATTATTCATTTAATGCGACCCACAACCCCCAATAACACGGCACAACAGATAAATTGCTTTTAAACGGACAACGACGACAAAATAAGTTTGGCACAACGAAAATAAAGGAGTTTTATATGGCCAATCCACATCCAAATATGTCCGGGTTAAAAAGTTTTAATAAAATGGAGCCCGAAGAAAAATTTAAAATACAACAAGCCGGTGGTATCGCAGCGGCTAATGAAAAGAAAAGACAAAAAACAATACGTGAATGTTTTGAAAACTTTTATACATCAAAACCACCAAAGGTATTAGTAGATCAATTACGACAGTTAAAATTTGATATTGATGAAGAAGATACAATACTAGATTGTATGATAAAATCTATTATGTATAAACTACCAGAGAAATCGACAAAACTAATAACTTTAATAAGATTTATAGATTTTTACGCAAAGATTACGGGACAGTATCCATCACAAAATAAAAAGTATTAATAAATACAAATTATTTGAATGTATTACAAAAAAATTATAATTCTTTACTCGTCTCTCTTATCTGCGCTACTCC
>JAKSSZ010000058.1 GCA_024402835.1 Alphaproteobacteria bacterium
CAGTGGACATGCGGGTCGTCCAGAAATTGAAAGATTTTACGATATGGTTCATCCCCAGGTTTCCATCCCTATGCACGGTGATTATATAAGCGAAATGCTAAATGGTAAAATGGCTATGGAACGTGGCGGTGCAAAACACATGATGTTGGTACATAACGGAGACATCGTTGCTTTGTCAGATGGCAAAGAACCAACAGTTGTTGATTCTATACCAACAGGATTTGTTGTTAGGGCGGGCGAAACAGAAAGAAGTGCCGATGATCAGGTATACAAAAATCGTAAAAAAATTGCCTCTAATGGTGCAATTTTTGTGACTCTTCCTGTTGATAAACGTGGTTTTCTCAAGGGTGTCCCCGAAGTTTCCAGTGCAGGTATTTTTGAAAGTGATGAAACAGGTTTTATGAAACGTCAAATCCAAATAGAAATAACAAATGCTATAAACAAATTGTCAAAAACAGAACGTAAAAATCAAGACAATTTATACAAAGCCGTTCAAATTGCTTCTAACAAAGTCGTTCGGGCTTCATTGGGTGCTGATAAAAAACCTCAATACAACGTTCATTTTGTGTTAAAATAAAAGCAACAAAAACTATTGACAAACACTTTTTTTGTATTATATTATCGGTATAATCATAAATGATTAGTTGTGTACAAGTAATAAAAACTGGTACAAAACATAAAACAACAGGGGCACCAAAATGGAAAACAAACAAAATGAAGCACAAAAAACAGAAATAAAATCTTGGGATGATTTTATAGAACTCTTATCCAAACAAACAAAAGTTCTACATCTGGGCACAGTGACTAGCAAAACAGCAGAAAACGCACTAATAAAAATAAATTATGCAAAAGCACGACAAGATGGGGTAATCATTGTAACAGAAGGACAAAAACAAACAACCTATCGTTGTCCTTTAGGAAGTATCAGCCCTATTCATACACAAATTACCTCTTGTAATAGACGAATAAGATTAAGCGAATTATTAAAATTTGTTGAACAATTTACCGCTATTGATATGGTTGATACAAATGTTTATAAATTTGTATGTCCTTATGGTGTTGGTCAATTATCATTTACAAAAGCGCCTTTGAGTAAGAATTTAAATAAAGAAGTAATGCATATAATGGTATCATCAACGAATGGTATCGATTTGTTACAAAAATTTCCAACACTACACAATGCTAACGATATTACTTTGGCGCCAAATGAATTTGATATATTCCAAAACAGATTACTTGCCAGATTTAATTATCTAGTACAAAAAATAAAATTTGGTAACGGAAACGATGGAATCGGTCGTTAAAAAATAATGATTTTTGTTTTATAAGTAAAAACACCATCTTTATGGTGTTTTTTGCTTGATTTCTGATATTTTTACATATAAAATAGGACTTGCTAAATAACCAGAACTGAATAATCTGTGGTGTTTTTGGTCCCATTGAAATAAGGATTCTGTAAAGTGTTTGGCGCAAAATAAAAACCAAAAAAAATAAAAGGATATAACTATGGCTAGAGCCGGTGCAAAACGTAGCACAAGAAAATTAAAAATAGCCCGTTCTTTGGGTGTCAACTTGTGGGGACAAGCAAAATCTCCATTTAATAACCGTAAATACAAACCTGGACAACATGGGCCAACAGCACGTGGGGCAAGTTCTTCTGATTATGCTAAACAAATGAGAGCAAAACAGACATTAAAAGGGTATTATGGTAATATTGGTGAAAAGAAATTCCATGCATACTATACAGAAGCAGATAATATGAAAGGCGATACACCAGATAATTTGATTGGTTTATTAGAACGTCGTTTGGATGCTGTTGTATATCGTGCAAAATTGGCACCGACAGTGTTTTCTTCACGTCAAATAATAAGTCACGGACATATTTATGTAAATGGTAAACGTGTCAAAATAGCATCATATCGTGTAAATCCTGGTGATGTTATAACAGTTAGTGAAAAAGCAAAACAAATGCCTTTGGTAATCTTGGCATTGGAATCTGGCGAACGTAATTTTGCAGATTATGTTTCCGTAGATAGTGCTAACTTCACAGCAACATTTACAAGAGTTCCAAGTTTTTCTGATGTTCCTTATCCAGTAGCAATGAATCCAGAATTAGTTGTTGAATTCTATTCACGTTAACAAAATAAATCTTTAATTAGATTTTATAATACCCTACTGCACAAGTTGGGTATTATTTTTATATACTTTATTATAAAAAAGCATTAAAATAGATTCATGAACGATATAATTACAGAATTTACAGATTATTTATTAAAAACAAAACAGTATTCTCCACATACCGTTGTTTCTTACAAGCAAGACATTGAAGATTTTTTACAATTTATGAATATATGGGATAATGCTTCAACCTTAGAAGATATAAAATCTGTTGAACTTATTGGATTTAGAGCATGGTTAGCAGATAGGAACAAAAGAAATTTAAGTTTAAAATCTACCGCCCGAGCTTTATCATCTTTACGTAGTTTTTATAGATATTTAAATAAACATAAAAATATAACAAACGATTATATTAGTTTAGTATCTTCACCCAAAATCCCAAAAAAACTATCCAAAGCTATTGAAGTTACAGATATAAATAATATGCATATTGCAATAAAAGATATAACCGCTAACAAAGAACAATGGATTATAGCAAGAGATTGGGCTTTAATAATGTTATTATTTGGCTGTGGATTACGTATTTCCGAAGCATTATCTTTAAAAAACAAAGATATTATGAATAGCCCAAATTCATTAATAATATTGGGTAAAGGTGGAAAAGAGAGAATCGTTCCGATATTAAATACTGTTAATATCGCCATATCTAAATATATTGCTATTCGTCCATTTTTTAATGACGAAGATGATTATTTATTTCGTAGCAAACGTGGCCTTCCAATGTCCCCACGCATGGCAGAAAAAGTAATAGAGCAATTACGACATTATTTACAATTACCAGATTATGTAACCCCACATGCTTTACGACATACATTTGCAACGTGTTTGTTATCTGGTGGTGCAGATTTACGTAGTTTACAAGAATTACTCGGTCATTCATCTTTATCAACAACACAACTTTATACAAAAATAAATATGAAAGAAATTATGCAAAATTATACCTGTCATCCCAAATCTGATAACAAATAAATTATAACGATAAAAAAATCCCGAATAAATCGGGATTTTCTTTATAAACGCACAAGTTTTTATTTTTTCCAAAATTTAAAGCCGTGTCGCTCATTTTTTTCTTCGTGCTGTTTACGATTTTCAGCCGCACGACGACGTTCTGCACGACGTTCTTGAAATCTTTTTGCAGATTCTTCATCTCGTTGAATAACTTTTATTGTTGTAACAGACAATTTATCATTACGAACTTCTTCTTCAAATTCAACAATATCATTTTCATTTAAATAATGAATATCCGCACTTTTTAATGCACTTGAATGAACAAATACATCATCTGTATTACCATTTTCATTTGGTGTGTCTGGTGTAATAAAACCAAAACATTTTTTACCATTATACCATTTTACTTTACCTTGACGCATAACAACTTCCTTTCTATGCTTTTGTTACGTTGTTTTTAGTTATAAACAACTCTGCTCTATATTTTAATATAAAAAACATTTATTTTGCAAGCAAATACGAACTACGATTTTTTATAGTAACGTTGTAATTCTTTCATTATAAAATTAAAGAATTTACCCGGCATTTTTTCTGTATTTATAGACCAATTTGAATTGCTATACGGCATAGCCGTAACAAGAATAAATTTTGCCAACCACCTAAAAATTCTCATTTTTTGATCTTGGGTTAGTGGAATTGGGGCATTTGGCATAACAAACACCTCGTTTTCAACAGCCGTATCAACTTTAGTTAAAATAATATCTTTTATCTTATTTGGATAGTAAATACTAGAAATTTTTGGAAACCCATCAAACAACAAAGAATTGTCGCCATTACTGTACAAGATATTCCAACCTATTCTATCAAACAAATCACTTAAACAATCGGCTATCATTGAATTGTATTCTTGAATCCCCTGTTCCATAAAATCCGCCAAAGTTTTTTCTACCTCTTCTGCTTTTGCAGATTGGTTACGTCTTGTTTTTTCATAACTCTTATGAGTTTGTCTTTCAAACTCAAAAAAAGTCCTAACCTGACATATTATTTCCATAGGTATAATATTATCAACAGTTCCTATATTTAATATAATCTTTGCATCACGATAACCACGTGGATTGGTTATATCAAAGAATTTATCTTTAATTTGTATAACTCTATCAGGCCATATTTCACACACATGTTCTATAAAAGTTC
>JAKSSZ010000059.1 GCA_024402835.1 Alphaproteobacteria bacterium
ATAAATCCATCATAGTAATTTTTAAATTTTACTTCCGTATTTAAATTAAATTCTATTTCTGGTTTACATTGATTTGGCACCAACGAAGATAATTTGAAAACATCGCCTGTAGCTTTGTGACCTATGATTTCTGGGAATTTAGCATTTAAAGTATCAAAAATCATCTGTGGAATATTCCATAAATTAATTTTATCGGCATCTACATGTATAGATTGCTTTTCAAAACATTTTATAATTGTCGGCATTAATTTATCAGCAGAATCATCCACAAATAATTTACCGATTTCGCTAAAATCGGTATTTTCCAACACTTCGTGTATAGCTGTTCCAAATGTAGCACCACGTGGAGCGTCTTCTGGAATTGTTTTCTTTACGTCTTGATTGTATTCACAATCTATACTTTTTCCATTCATATCATACATTGCTAAACTTTCAGCATCTATCGCGCCTTCGGAATCTATACGTTTTGAATTTTCATTTGTTAAATCTTCTTCGGTTTCTTTTTTTCCATGGGATAATGAACTGTATGAATGTTTATAAATCAATAATTCCGGAATCTTTCTTATTAAATTTTGTCTTTCTTTCACAATATCCGTTGTTGTATTTTGTATAACATCATCACTTTTTGATATGTTTTTTATAATATCTTTTACAGTATACTTAAAATCATCTTGCTCTTGTGATATATCCAAATATAAATCTGTATGCTTTTCCTTGAAATTTTGAAAAACATTATTCAAAAAAGAATAATCTTCTTTCCATTCCGTATAACATGGCAAAATCATCAAAGAACTTGCACGTGTATAAGAAACATAAAACAATCGTTGTAATTCTGCTATTGCTTCTTGTTTATAACACTCTTTACCCACAGGAAATAAATTAATAACTTTATTTGCATTGGTATCATGATGAGTAAAAGTCACCTGATCTTTGCGAATAAGAGTTACTGTACTTGCGCTTGCATTAATAACTATTGGAAATTCCAAACCTTTGGATGAATGAATTGTCATTAATTTTACACAATTAAAATCTGTCCCTTTCTCAATAATGTTTTCATCATTTTCAACCGCAGATTTCCCGGATGATATTTGGGTTAAATGTTTGATAACCTTTTTTAATGAACATCTGTTTTTATATAAATAATCCAATATATAATTAGATATTTGTCTGTATATTGACAAAGTTTGTAAATTATCCATAGAAGACAAATTTTCTTCTATTCTTGTGTTTTCAAATATACATTCTATCAATTTCGCCCACTGATGAGATTTTGCCAAATTATGCCAATATATAAATAGTTGCCTATTATAATTACTTACATCGTCATATTCAGAATTTTCCAAATCGTTGATTTTTGTATTAAAAAATTTTGTAAACAAACCACCACTTAAAACTTTTCTTTTATTTCCAGTAAAATCATTTGAATCTATTGCTTTTAATAACATTATCCAATTCGCACATTCGGAACCATTGAATAAATTTGTATCTTTGTATTTAACAAATGGAACACCAAATTTAGTTAAAGTTTCTTCTATATTTTTCATGTTTGCACGTTCTTTGGCAATAATTGCAAAATCATTAAAATATACATTTCGTAATTTGCCATTATCGCAAATTTGTAAATTTGTTTTTCCATTTTCATCAAACGAACAACATTCTATAATTTTTTTTACAACAATATTTGCAAAAGATGATTCCGTGCAATCATTACATAACCATATTGGCGCAATATCATCACCATGGAATTTCATTTTAAACGCATGTTTACTTTCTGTTGGAAAAGATGATTCTGTAAAATCAATATTATCGTTCCAACAAAAAAAGTTTTCTTGGAACAAAGCATTGCAAGCATCAATCATATCTTTTGATGAACGCCAATTATCAGACAAATTTTCTATCAACCCACCAGCATCTGCAATTTCTTTTTTAGCAGAATGATAAACGACTAAATCTGCCCCCTGGAAAGAATAAATAGATTGTTCTGGATCACCCACAACAATCAAATGATGTTCTGTATCTTGCATAAATATATTTTTAAATATATCCCATTGAATTTGATTTGTATCTTGGAATTCATCAATTATCACATATTTATATTTTTTACGCAAAGCAGAAAGCAAAGAAGAATCTTTTTTACAAATTTCTTCACGCACAGAACGCAACATATCATTAAAAGTTTGAACTTTATTCTGTATTTTATATTTTTGTAAATCTGTATATAATTCTTTTAAAATTTGTAATATAGAAATATTTTCAATTTCTTTTTTTTCATCTCTTTTGAATACATTTTTAAAAAAACCATACGCTTGTTTTAAATCATCATCTTTAAAAGTATTCTTCATTGTCAATATAACAGATTGATTGTTTGTTAAATTTTCTGTTATTGTTTTGAAAATCATCTGCGCTTTTTCATCATTTGAATTTTCCAAAACTTGTAAATTTTCTTTAAACAATGGAATTTGTTCATAAATTTCTTTTGACAAACAACCGACAAAACTAATTATTTTCTTATCTTCTTGATAATCATTATTTAAATAGTAATGTTTTAATAATTCTTTAAGGATCTTCTTTATCTTGTCTATATTCCAATCATTATTTAATATGTTGATAATATTGTCGTCATTATTCTTTACTTTATCTGTTAACCATTTAAGTAAAAATTTATCTGTATCAGAATCAGAAATCAATTCTTGTTGTAATGTCAAATTTGCGTTAAACGCAAATTCTTGTAATACATTTTGGCAAAAGCCATGTATCGTAGAAATCTGTGCGTTATCTATATTATAAAATTCGTCTTGTAATAATGATTTATTATCATATATACATTGTCTTAATCTGTTTTTTAATTCACCTGTTGCCTTTTCTGTGTATGTTACAACCAAAATTTCTTGCAAAGAACACACATGGTTTAACAACAATTTTTTTATAATTTCCAATATAGTATATGTCTTACCAGTTCCAGCAGATGCTTCAATGACATAATTTTTTGTCGAATCAAATTTTTTTATATCAAATTTATTCATTTTCTGCATCCTTTGTTTTATCTAAATATTTTATCAAGCGTATTTTTTCTTTTATATTCTGCTGAAACTCTTTGTCGAAATTTTCATTTATATAACCTAAATCTTTATTTGCATCTATTAGTTTACCGTTTTTAAAATATAGCCATGGACCATCATGTTCTTTCTTCAAACTATTTATAAAGGCACTTAAAGAATCTATTTTATTAAATTCTTTATCATCAGTGAACTTTATCGGCAAGCATTTTGAATATTTATCTTTATATGCTGATTCATAAATTTTATTCAAATATTCCCTTGCTTCTGATGGTGATAATGTATATTGTTTTGTTTCTGTAGTTGGGTTTACTAAACTTACAGAAATTTTTTTATTATCTTGTTGACCTGCAACCAATACCAATGAAGTCACATAAGCCGATAATAAATTTCCTTTTTTCATATTAACAACATTAAGTTCTACTGATGTTGTAAAATCTTTATTATGCCATGCCAACGGTCCACTTAATACCCAATTTTTATTTGCAACATCATTATGCAATTGTAAATTTGTTGCACCATCAAATTCAGATATATCTATATTTTTTATTTTCTTATATAAATCTTCTGCTTCCTTTATCTGTTTTATATATATATATTTATCAAAAGGTTTATCACACGTTATCTGTGCCATTATATTTTTTTCAATTTCTTCGTCTGGTGTATTTTGCATCTTTAGTTTAACATATAATTTCTTTAAATTTGATTTTGCAATATTATCTAAATCGTATGATTCTGTATCTTGATTTTCTATATCAACCAAATCGTCATCGTATCCTAACTTAGAATCTATAGAAAACGCAAAAGCATCTTCTAAAAACTTAGAAAGAGCAGATATTCTCACTTTATCCGGTAAATCTAATTTTTCTGTATTGTTATCTACTGCATCATTATTTGTTTGTGTGACAATCTCATTCGTCAAATTTGTATAATTAGTTTTATTTCTTGCTGCACGTGGTGAAAATATTTGCCCCCAGTCACGTGTTTCATCAACAGAAATAACATCTTCACACAATATATACTTTGCATTTTGTGTGTCATTTTCTTTTCCGACAAAATCTATTATTTCATTTGCGACAGACGACACATATAATTGTTCATCTTTTTGTAAATTTGCATTTTGGTAACTTATAAAGCAACCATCTTGGGCAGATAATAATTGACATAAAAATGCGTTTCTATTTTTAGCGGTCTGAATATCATCACCGATTTCAGATTCTCTGCAATCTAAAACATTTTGTATGTCT
>JAKSSZ010000006.1 GCA_024402835.1 Alphaproteobacteria bacterium
CATATTCATTCCCCCTTTAATTTAAAATTATAAAATTTCATCATCCATTTCTTTGATAGAACCATAAGTTTTTTGAGCGTGGTCCTTAACATCTTCAAATGCAGAAGCAATACAAGCTCCATTTAATCCATATTCCATCAAAGGAATATCGTCTATGCCCATGGAAATTAATTTTTCTTTTGCAGATATACTATTAAATTGCATTTAACGTTATCCTTTATTTAGTAGAAATATAATCTATAACTCCATTTATAAAACCATCAAAGGCTTCAAATAGGTCTTTGTCTTCTGGTTCTGGATTTTTATTGTTTGTCATGAATTGGTTTAATTCTTCTGTGTTATGAAATACGTGTACAGAATCGTTTTTATCAAGAATGTTTTTAGTATCCAATATAAAAGAAGAAATGTTTATATCTACACCATCCAGTGTATCAGAAAATACTGATTGTAGATTTTCTATTGCTGTTTGCATTGTTTGTATATCACAATCTATCGCACCAATCCACAATGTTTCATCAGAACCTATTGCAAACAAACAAGTGTCCATATTTGGTATTTTGGGTGTCTTTTTTACAATGAAATTGGCTGATGAAAAAATGTCTGTTATTTGTTGTTTTAAATCACGTTTTTGATTTTCGGCTTGTTGTTCCTGTTCAAATTTATTGCGAATAGCAGATATGTTTTTAGGCAATATTAAATGTTGTGGCTGTTTTACAATTTCTGTTGTTGTGTTTTGGGTTGGTTGTTGAATGATTGGTTGTGGTTCGTATTTTGTTTCTTTTTTTATAAAGCGTCTAAATTTGGGTCTGAAAATGATATATAAACCACAAATAAATACGGCGTCTGCAACAAAGAAAGACAGATAAAAATTTGGATTAATTGGCGTTTTTGATGCTTGTAATGTTGATAGTATTTTCCAGTGTTCCGAGAAAAACAAATCAAAATTAAAAAAAGTGTTTAACCAAAACGTTAAGCCCATCAAAACAGATAGTAAAAGAAGCGCTGATGTAAAAATATATTCAAAATATTTCTTCATTTTGTTTTATTATATCATAAATTATGATAAACTTTAACGATAATGATACAATTTGATGATTTTATTTTAGATATTGATTCGTCTTTGTTTGGGTTAAAAGTCAAAGAATATACGGATACTTTTGATTTGGCTTTGATTGCGCAAAAAATCAAAGAAAACAACATTAAAACTATATCTTTACACCCAAATAACATATCTTTTATATGGAATAGTTTTGAAAAAGACGCTTTGTCACCCATAATTTTTGCCCGATATAAATTTGATGCTAAAAAAAATATAGATACAGCAATTTCGGAACTGGCACAAAATATAGTATCTGCATATAAATCCGGCGCAACAGGTGTCGATGTTTTTATAGATATTTCTGATATAGAAAATTTTGTAAATGGTATAAAAAATATACAAAATGATTTGTTTTTTGGACACAAATTTTGTATATCTTGTGATGTTTTACAAATAAATACAGAAAACAGAGATTTTGTTTTTAACAAATTAAAAGAGTTAAATATAGATACAATTAAATTTACATGTGGAAATATAAACGATTCTGATTTTACTGGTAATTTGTATGGAATACTTAATGATTGGAACGAAAATTATAATATATGGTTTTCTTTTGATAATGATTATAAAAAAATAGATAAAGCATATAGGTTAATGGCTTTGCTTCAACCAAAATTGTTAGAAAATGTATGTTTTTTTGTAAAAGATTAAATCGATAAAATCAGATATTTTGGCGCAACAGTATTTGCTTTGTTTTTTATTTGATAACGGGTTTTTATAATATCTAAATTAGTAGAGATTATTTTAAGATTGGTGCTTTTGATTTGTTCTTGTATCCAATCATAGTATTCCCAATGGTCTGTTCCGATGATGATTTTGCCATTGTTGTCAATGTGTTTTGATAATAATGTTAAAAAATCTGCATTTAATAATCTGCGTTTTTCATGTCTGGCTTTAGGCCATGGGTCTGGATGTAAAATCCATATTTCTGAAAATGTCACATTTGTAAATTGTTCATTGTGTAAAAGCAAGCGAACATCATCTGGATGAACCCGAATGTTTTTGTACTCTGTTAATACAGAATTATCTTTTTCATCTGTTATTGCTGATAATAATGCAGCAACACCATTTACAAAAGGTTCGGCACCGATAACCATGTTGTTTGGGTTTTGAATTGCCAAATCTCGCAAATGTTCACCATTACCAAATCCTATTTCTAAAATAGGGTTGGTTGTAATTTCTGGTGCTTTTGGCTGTAAATTTGGCAAAAGATTCTCTATCAGCATAGTTTTTCGTATGGATAGTTTTTTACCGTGTCTGCGACCAAATGTTCTTAATTCTTGTTTTTCCATATTTTTAGTATAAAATTTATAAATCAAAATACAAGGATATAAATATGCGTAATGGATTAAGTAAAGATTTAATTGCCCGCGTTTTGGGAAATGCACCAAAATATACATTGGATGAATTGGAATCTAAATTCCCACCTCGTGATTTACCAGATGGGGCACTTGTTACACGTTTTGCACCAAGCCCAACTGGATATATGCACGTTGGAAATTTGTATGGCGCTTTGATTGATTATAAATTGGCACAACAATCAAATGGTGTGTTTATGTTGCGTATCGAAGATACGGATACCAAGCGTGAAGTTGATGGTGCTGTCGAAGTGGTTAAATCTGCAATGAAAAAATTTGGTTTACAATATCGTAATGAAGAACAATATGGCCCATATTATCAATCTCAAAGAAAAGATATTTATCATTCTGTTGTGGCATATTTATTAGAAAATGGTATGGCATATCCTTGCTTTTTAACAAGTGAGGAAATGGATGGTATTCGTGCGCGTCAAACAGCATCTGGTTTCGCAACAGGTATTTATGGCGAATGGGCACGTGATCGTGATTTAACCGAAGAAGAAATTATCGCACATTTGAATAATGGTGAAATCCCGTCAATTCGTTTATATTCAACTGGCAATCCAGAACAAAGAATTTTTTGTAAAGATGCTGTTCGTGGTTCTATATCTTTTCCAGAAAACAATGAAGATACAGTTTTAATCAAATCAAATGATGGATTACCAACATATCATTTTGCTCATTTGGTTGATGACCATTTTATGCGCACAACCCATGTTGTTCGTGGTGAAGAATGGTTGCCTTCATTACCATTACATACGCAAATGTTCAGAATGATGGGTTGGACTGCACCTCTTTATATTCATACATCAACATTGGATAAAATTGATGCGGAGACAGGCAAGCAACGTAAAATGTCAAAACGTAAAGATCCTGAGAACAATGTGGCTTTTTTCTTGGCTGATGGTTGGCCAACCGAAGCTGTTTTAGAATATCTTGGCAATATTTTAGCGTCTGGCTATGAAGAAGCAAAAATGAAAGGTTTGGCAAAATCTTTTTGGAATTATGAAATTCGCCCAAAGAAAATACCAATGTCTGGTTCTATTTTTGATATGAAAAAATTAGAGTGGTGGGCAAAAGAATATATTGCTACATTACCAGTAAACACATTGGTTAAATTTGTCATAGATTGGGCAAATGAATATGGTAATGAAAATAATAAAAAACAAATTGCAAATGTTGATTATTTAACATCTGTATTGTCTATTGAACGTGATAATCCAAAACGTATCCGTAAAGATTTTATTACGTGGCAACAAACATTAAATGAAGTGTCTTATTTTTGGGATTTCTTGTTCATACCAAATAAAGAATATGAATATAACAAAGACGTATTAAAAGAATTTATATCAACATTTGATATTAATGATGATAAAGATTCTTGGTGGAATAAAATAACTGAAATAGCAAATAAATTCGCTATAAAATCTGGCGAACTTGCGATGAATTTGCGTGTCGCGTTAACAGGACGCACAAATACTCCAGATTTGTATTCTATTATGCAGGTGTTGGGTTCAGATAATGTTTTGAATAGAATAAATCAGATTTTGTGATAGGAATATGTTATGAAAAAGAAAGCAAATGTTATAAAACAACAATTGAAAGAAATAAAACATAATAAGCACGCATCAAGATTATTAAAAGTTTTACAGGCCACTGGGTTATTCAGATGGGAAAGGCCATCTACAAAAGCAGAAGAAACATTAAACATATTAACACATGGCATAGGCATAGGTTTAGCAATAGCGGCTTTGTGTGTAATGGTTGTGTTTGCGGTGTTACATCATAATATTTGGGCTATTGTATCCTGTTCTATATTTGGTTTAACAATGTTTACTTTGTATTTTGGTTCTACTATGTGTCATGCCACCATAGGTGATAAAAGCGAATGTTTTTTTGAAGTTTGGGATAGTGTTGCTATATATGCTTTAATAGCGGGAACATATACCCCATTTTTGTTGGTTAATTTGCGTGGTGGTTTGGGTTGGACAATGTTTGGTATATTGTGGGCTATCGTTATCTTTGGCTCAATTATGAAATTTAAAAATCCCAGACGTGAACCAAAATGGATGGTTTTGTTATATATGGTAATGGGTTGGGCGTTGATTTGGATTTTGCCAGCAATGATAAAACATATATCTGCGCGTGGAATGTGGTTTGTATTATCTGGTGCTTTATCATATTCTGTTGGTGTTATATTTTATCTGTGGAGAAAAATGAAATTTTCACATGCATTATGGCATTTGTTTGTAATTGGCGGTAGTGTGTGTTTTTTCTTTGCGATTTTATTTGGTTCAATAATAGATTTTATACAATAAAAACCGATTATAAATCTTTTTGTTCAAATGGATTGTCTGATTTTTTGTATTCTATAACAAAAGGCAAATGTTCCATTTTCAAAGCAGTCGCCAAACCCTTGCTAAGATATCTGGTATAAGATTCTGGAATATCACTTGCACCACCAACATTTATGGTTATTTTTACCGGATGGTGTCCTGTTTGGTGTGCAAATTTTATTTTCATCGGCCTTTTTAATCTGGACATAGGTGGTTGTTTATCAGAAACAAGTTTTTCAACAATACGATTTATTAAACTGGTTGGTGCGTCTATGTTTGATAAATCCCATTGTTCATAAATTCTTTTAAATAAGTTTTTAATACCAGTTCCCGTTTGCGCAGAAATTGCCAAAATCAAAGGTTTAACAATTTGATGAAAAGAATTAGAAAATTGGTGTTTTAATTTTAATAATTTTTCTTCGCGTTCTGCTTGTGGAACTAAATCCCATTTGTTTAAAGCAACACACAAAATTTTTCCCGCATCGTATATTTTAGAAGCGATAGATAAAGATTGGTTTTCTATGTTTTTAGTAGCATCAACAATCAAAATAATAATATTTGCTTTGTCTATGGCATCCAAAGATTTTAATGCTGATAATGTTTCTATGTCATCTGTTATGCCTGCTTTACGACGCAATCCGGCTGTATCCATTAAAACAATATCACGACCATAAAAATGTGTTGGTATCTTTACAGTATCGCGTGTTATACCGGGTTCATCCATAACGATTTGTCTTTGTTCGCCCAAAACATGATTTACAAATGTAGATTTTCCAACATTTGGTTGTCCAAGTATTGCGATTTTTATTTGTTTTGTATCGGTTTCTATAACTGTTTCATTTTCCGATAATTTATCTATAAAATCAAATATCTCATCAAAACCGCGTTTGTGTTCCGCAGAAACAAGAACAGGTGTTCCAAACCCAAGTTTATAGAAATCGTTAATATCGGCTAATCTTTTTGCTGATTCTGTTTTGTTTGCTAACAACAATACAGGCGCTTTTGTTTTCTGATGAACTTTTTTTGCCCACTCTAAATCCATTTGGTTTAAACCGGTTCTTCCATCAACAACAAATAATATAGCATCCGCAGATTGAATAGTTTGAATTGCCATATTTGTAGAATTTCTGGCAATATCTGTTTTTGTGTTTTCCAGTCCCGCCGTATCAAAAACAACCCATGGTTTGTTTGGTATTTGTCCAGATATAACATCACGTGTAACACCAGGTCTGTCATGAACCAGCGCGTCACGTGAATTTGTTAAACCATTAAATAAAGTCGATTTACCAGTATTTGGACGACCAACGATAACAAGTTTTTTCATAATATTTTCTCATTGATTTTTTTTGATTATAAAGCAAAATTATAAATAATCAAATAGGAGAACATAAAATGAAAGCACAAAAAGTTGGATTACTAAAAAGATTATTTAATATAATTGTAAAACCAAAGTGTTTTTTCTCGAAGATTGTAGCCGATGGAAAAATGGAAGATGCGATAATTCGTGCTTTTTTATGGGGACTTGTTGGTGGCGTGTTAAATTTTATATTGTTGCTGTTTGTCACGGGTGAAGTTTTTAGTTTGTGGTTGTTGATAAAAACAATAGTTATTACCCCAATTTTAGCGGTGTTTTTGTTGTTTGTGTTAAGTGGTTTGATGATGTTGTTCGCCGAACTGTCAAATGGGGAACGCGATTGGGAAATTGTTGTAAAAAGTGTAGCATCTTTGTTTTTTGTATATCCATTAATGTTGATATGTAATACATTGGCGTTTTCGTGTGCTTCATTGTGGGCAGTGACAATAATAATGGATTTATATGTATTGTTTTTATTTTATAACATTGCTGTATATTGTTTGCATGCAAAAAAAGTTCAAGTTTTATTTGTTTTAAGTGTAATCGCTATTCTTTTAATGTGTTTGTATATGTCAGATTACAGACATTTTTGGTTTGCTATTAAAAACATACGTGGTTCAATAGATTGTGTGCCGATATTCTAAAATTCTACTTTTAATCCAGCAGATAAAAATAGGTTTGAATTTACGACACCACCTGATATAAACATACTTGTATTTTCTGTATATTTATATTGCACCGAAGATAATACTGTATTATATATTTTTTTATCTGTATAATGATTCCAAATACCAGTATCAGAAAACAAATAATTTACAGATAAAGTATAGCTCAAGAAATCATAACTTACACCTGTTCCAACAACTAAACCGTCCGAATTTATACCGATTGGATTTTTATCATAAATCAATCTGGATGATACACCAAACACATAACTGTTATAGTGCACATTAAAACCAAGTTCTGCCTGACCGCGCCAATCTGCATTTACTTCACTGGTAAAAGAATTTTCTTCATAATTTTTTGGGTTGTCTATAAAAGATAATCCAAAAGAATACGCTGTTTTTATTTTCCCATGTGGTTGTTTTATTTTAAATGCGAAATCTACATTATAATCATACGAATCACTTAATCCAGAAACAGATATACCATATTGACCAACACGGGTTGATTTTGTTGCGATGTTTAAACGTAATGCTTCGTGTCCGCTTGTAATTGTTGTATCTGAGATAATATTGTGGTCATTTGGCATTTTTTTATAAAGTATAGATTTTTCATTTATACGTAATCCACCAACGTCAGGCAAACCTAACCCTAATTTTCGTGCAATTGAATGGGTAAGCCCCAATTCTATACGTCCCATATTTTTATTTTCATACAATAAAAAGGCATCGTGAATATATTCGTCTTCGCTAACACAATCTGAATCTAATGAATACACAGCACCGATTTTGTTTTTTTCGTTTATGTGATAAACAACTTGTCCTTTGACATCCCAATCATTTATAAAAGCATAATCGTGCATTTTTTTACCCAATGTTCCAACCATACCTTCGGCATCTAATGATAAATCAAAATTGCCGATTTGATAATCCACAGCAAACGCGTTGGCTGTAAAAAGCAAAGGAATAAAATATAAATATTTTTTCATTAGAATTGTCCTGTATCGGCTAAAATTGCTTTTTGTAATTTACTAAAAGCATGTTCTTCTATCTGTCTAACTCTTTCACGTGAAATACCGTATTTTTTTGATAATACTTCCAAAGTGTCAGCCGGTGTTTTCAGTCGTCTTGCTTGTAAAATTTCCCTGTCCCTGTCTGATAATTCTGCCAAATGTTTTTTTAATAGTGCATATCCATTTCGTTTAAATTCTATTTGTTCAATATTTTCTTCTATGTTTATATTTGGGTCTGCCATATTTGATAAAATATCTTTTGCATCAGAATCGTTGCTTACAGGTGCATTCAAAGAAATGTCTTTTGATGATATTCGTGTTGCAATTCTTTCAACTTCTTTTTCTGGGACATCTAAATAATTTGCGATTTGTTTGGTTTGCGTGTTGGTAAGATACGTATCTGTAATTCCCAATGCTTTTTTTGCTTTTGCCAAATTAAAAAATATACGTTTATGATTTGCCGAAGAACCGATTTTAACCAAAGACCAATTATTTAATATTGTTTCGTATATTTCTGCCTTTATCCAAAACATAGCATATGTTGAAAATCTAAATCCGCGGTCCGGTTCAAATTTTTGTAATGCTTGCATAAGTCCCATATTACCACTGGCAATTAAATCTGATATTGGTATCCCATAATTTTTAAAATCGTATGCCACAGACACAACCAAACGTAAATGCGAACCAATAAGTTTTTCTGCAGATATATTATCGTGATTATTTACCCAATTTGAAGCGTATTCGTATTCTTGTTCGGCTGTTAAAATTGGGAATTTTTGTATTTCACGCATATATTGGTTCAATATAGCATCATCCCCCATACCATAAGTTGATATGATTTGATTGTTTTGGACAGATGGTAATGATGTCTTGATTTGCTTTTTCATAATTTTTATAGTATACCATAAAATATAAATTATCAAGACAGGAGAATATTCTATGGCTACAATCTTAGAAAGAAACAACAAAACAAATAAAACACCAAAGAAAACACGCGAAGAATATGCCGAAGACGCTCTTTATCGTGAAGTATGGGAAGATGTAAATAATGAAAAAACACAACAATTTATAAAAAAATATTGGAAATATATTTTATATGCCGTGTTGGGTATTATGTTGGCAATGTCCGGAATACAACTGATAAGAAATCTGCATTACAAATCACAAATAGCAACAGCGCAAATATATGAAACAGCTGTTCTAAATTATGATGCCAAAGCATTGGAAAATATGGCTAAAAACACAAGTGGTGGTTTGGCTGATTTGGCATTGTTTCAATCATATGTTCTTGATAAAGATGTATCAAAACTAGAATTACTTGCAAAAAAGGCAAAAAGCAGAGATTTTGCAGATTTGGCAAAAGTCCATTTGGCTGCTATTAATGGTGATAAAATGACAGCCGAAGAATTTGATAAGTATTTGTCCGGAATGAATACTAAAAAATCTCCGTTCTATTATGTTTCACGTTTACTTGTTGCAGAAAAATATTTGTCTGTATCCAACAGGGAAAAAGCAAATGAGATATTAAACATAATTATTGCTGATAAAGATGCACCAGCAAGCATATCAACAACAGCCCAAACTTTAAGATAAGGATTTTATGTTGAAAAAAATAATTATATTTTGTGTTTTATGTATAACTGTTGCTGGTTGCACTAAACATGACCCCATATTATCTGGAACCAGATACTCTGTATTCAATACAGAAACAATAAATGTATTGAATAAAGATATAACAGATTTGCCAGATGAATATTCGTATAAAACACAAGATTGTCCGTATAAACAAGATGAAACAAATTCTGTTTGGTATGGTGATAAAAAAATATATACCGGTTTTGCACCAGATAAATTTGTAAAAAATTCACAATCACCAGTATGTGATGGTGATTATCTGTATACGGGTTTTTCTACGGGCGAAGTTGTTAAATTAAATACAAAAACAAATGTTGTTGATTGGACAATAGATGTGTTTAAAACAAATTCTTTACTTGGTGGGTCGCCTGTTGTTGATATTGTTGCACATGTTGTTTTAGATACAAATTATATATATGTTGGTGGTTTAGGTGATTCTTTTTGTAAAATAAATAAAACAAATGGTGCTAAAAAATGGTGTTTGGATATCTCTGTGGCAAAAGACTTTATAATGGTAAACAACACATTGTTTGTTGTTGGAACAGATAATAATTTATATGCGATAAATAAAGTGGATGGTTCTGTATATTGGAAAACAAATATATCTGAACAAGAATCTCCAATTTACAAAAACAAAACAATCATTATAGATAATCAAAAAATAAATGCTGTGAATGGTAAATTAATATAGTTTATATTGATTGTGTGTTGGTGGGGGATTTATGGTCAGAGAGAAATATCTTTCAATAAGAAAAAATGTGAGTGGTTTTTCTTTCGCAAATCTTGGGTTGTTTACAGGGTTTGGTGATAGTATTGTAAACACCGTATATTCGCTTGTTTTATTGGGAATTTTTACACAACTTTTTAATGAAAATGTTGCATCCAGTGCCGTTGGTATATATGTTGGTATTTATTCGGTTTATTGTGTAATTGTTGGTCTTTTTGCTAATGAAATATTACGTTTGTTTTCTAAATCAAAATTATTATACATAGTTATGTTTTTAGTTGGTATGTGTTATGCGATGATGAGTTTTTCTATTGCACCACAAACTTTTGTTATACTGGATTATTTATCTGGAACATGCACAACATTAATTGGTATGTTGATACCTTTGTTTATGGCAGATTTTTCTAAAAATATAGGTATGGAAAAATTAAATGCCAGATATCATTTGTGGACGAATATAGGCGCATTATTGGCACCATTTTTTGCTTTGACCATAGCAACAAAATTTGATAGTTATCGAGCTCCATTTTTGGCAACATCAATAATATATTTTTCTGGGTTGTTATTTTTCAGACATTTTGGAATTGTTCAGCAAGACAAAGAAGTTCAACCAACAAAGGTAAAAAAATTATTACGCGCACTGCGTATAAATACAATTATGTTTTTTAAAACACCGGGGATGGCTCGTGCATATATTGTAAATTTTGGTTATTACGCATTACGTGCAATGAGATTATTATATGTTCCTATTATTGTCATAGAGAAAGGTTTTTCAAACGAAACATTAAGTATTGTTTTAACAGCAGGAATATTGCCATACATAATCATAGAAACATTTATTGGGAAACTTGTAAAAAAGTATGGTGTTAGATTGTGGTTAACAATAGGATTGTTATCATTTTCATTGTTTTCAATTGTCGCAAGTTTTGCATCGGGATATGTATTGCTTAGTATGTTTGTTTTGTGGCAAATATCAGGTGCGTTTATGGAGGCCGTTCACGATTTATTATTCTTTAATTCTGCAAAGAAAACAGAACAAGCCAGATTTTATGGTGTATTCAGAACAAGTGCGAATTTTCCCAGTGTTATTGCACCAATGATTGGTGCTGTGTGTATCGCAATATTTGGTTCAACGTCTGCTGTGTGGCTGGTTACGGCAACGGTTGGTGTTTTGTCCACAATAGTTTTATTATCAAAAAACGACTAACAGACATATTTGGTCGTATGTATATTTATGTGCTTGCGTTCAGTATTATTTCTTAGTATGATTTTTGTATAAAATAAAGGGGAAAAAATGGCAAAAAAAGAAGTTGAAAAAACAACAGTTTCTTCTAAAAATCCTGCGTTGGAATCCGCATTGGCACAGATTCAAAAACAGTTTGGCAAAGAAGCAATTATGAAAATGGGCGACGATGTCCAAAAAAGTATAGAGGTTATATCCACAGGTTCACTTGGTTTGGATATTGCGTTGGGTGTTGGTGGTTATCCACGTGGCAGAATTGTTGAAATATATGGACCAGAAAGTTCTGGTAAAACAACACTTGCACTTCATGCTTGTGCCGAAGCGCAAAAGAAAGGTGGCACATGTGCATATATTGATGCAGAAAACGCATTAGATCCAACTTATGCAAAAAAATTAGGTGTAAATGTTTCTGATTTAATTATTTCGCAACCTGATTCTGGGGAACAGGCATTGGAAATAGCAGATACTTTGATTAAATCTGGTGCTGTTGATGTTGTTGTTATTGACTCGGTTGCTGCTTTGGTTCCACGTGCAGAGCTAGAGGGTAACATTGGTGATACATATATGGGAACAACTGCACGTTTAATGTCGCAATCATTAAAGAAATTGGCTGGTAGTGTTTCGCGCAGTAATACATTGTTGATTTTTATAAATCAAATCCGTATGAAAATAGGTGTTATGTTTGGAAGTCCTGAAACAACAACTGGTGGTAATGCATTAAAATTCTATGCTTCTGTCCGTCTTGATATTCGTCGTACTGGCGCAATCAAAGACAAAGAAGAAATGATTGGTAATGAAACACGTGTAAAGGTTGTAAAAAACAAAGTAGCGCCACCTTTTAGAACGGTTGATTTCAAAATTATGTATGGCGAAGGTATTTCCCGTATAAGTGAAATACTGGATATGGGTGTTAAATATGACATTATTGAAAAAGCGGGCTCTTTCTATTCTTATAACAATGAAAGATTGGGTCAGGGTGAAAATAATGTTCGGACATGGTTAAAAGAACATCCAGATGTTCAACAAGAGATTCTTGAAAAAATTATGGCAAAATCCAGTGGTATCGCCGAAGAAATGACAACGGGACCAATAGATGATGATGTGCCAGAATCTGATGAACAATAAAGGGGAATAATATGAATATAGCCAGAATGTTCGCAACTTTAAAAATAATAATAGTTGGACATATATTAAATCCATTCTGGCTTCCCCGTGTTCAACGTCGTAAAATACGAACAAATTATACGGCACATGTAATCACGAAATATTTTAAACGGTATTTGCCGGCTGTTTCATCTGTTTCTGAAACAAAAGTTATTCATGCAGATAATACAGAAAAAATATGGACAATTTGGCTCCAAGGTGAAGAAAAAGCCCCCGCTTTGGTTCGCGCGTGTTATCGCAGCGTTCGTCGCCATTGTAGTCAAGAATTAGTGGTTTTAGATGAAAAAAGTATATTTGATTACATTTCATTGCCGGATGTTATTGTAAAAAAATATCGTGATGGAAAAATAGGGCATGCACATTTTGCTGATATTTGCCGGGTTGAATTGTTGTATAAATACGGTGGTTATTGGCTTGATTCAACTGGGTTTGTTACGGCACCGATTCCACAATGGATAACAGATTCTGATTTTTTTGTTTTCTTAACTGGTGATAATTATGATATCGGTGGAAGTCCGTATTCTTTTATGCAAAATTGTTTTATACGCGCACGTCGTGGGGCTTATTTGCTTGCTGCTTGGCGTGCAATGATATTGGAATATTGGTTACATGAAAATCATACATTTGATTATTTTATGCACCAATTGTTATTTAAAACTTTGGTTACAAATGATGAACGTGCAAAAAAACATTTTGCAAAGATGCCACATGTCGCCCAAGACCCCACACATGCGTTGTGGTGGAAATACAGTGATAAACCATACAATAAAAAACAATTTGATGAAATAACATCTGGTGCTTTTTTTCAAAAAACAACATATCGTGGTTCTGATAATCCGATACCAAATTCGTTTGCAGATGAAATGATAAATAAAATGTAATGGGGAATAATATGCCTGCTATTTCAATAATTATACCAATGTACGGCGTAGAAAAATATCTGCGTCGTTGTTTGGATTCTGTGTTAAATCAAACATTTACAGATTGGACTGCAATTTGTGTTGATGATGGTTCACCAGATAAATCTGGCGACATAGCCACAGAATACGCAAAAAAAGACAAACGGTTTATTGTTGTTCACAAAGAAAATGGTGGTTTGTCAGATGCGCGTAATTATGGAATGCCATTTGCGCGTGGTAAATACATAATGTATCTGGATAGTGATGATTTTATACATCCACAAACAATGGAAATTGCGTATAATTTGGCGGTTAAAAACAAATCGGATATAGTGTCTTTTACATACGACAGATTTTACAGACCACAATTAATGGTTCGTCATATTTTGCGTATGGATACCGATAACGTAAAACCGTATGGAATAAAAAAACGTTATAATATATCCAAATTAAAAACAAAAACAACAGATGATGTTTTTGAATATGCCACAGAACAAACACATAATAAATTCAATCCAAAACGTAAATGGTTGATAAAGCATTGTCAGGTATGGAAGAATTTATATAAACGTTCTTTGATTGCTGATATCCCATTTATCAAAGGTATTTTGTTTGAAGATTTTCCATGGTGGTCGGCTATAATGTTAAAACGTCCACGAACAACAGTTGTTCCATTACCTTTATATTATTATATACCTAATTTTGGTGGAATTGTTTTATCTGCAAAACAATTAAGAATAATGCAAAGTTTATGTACCGGTATAAAAACAGCATTTACGTTATATACAAAAAAAGCCAATAGCGAACAAATGAAAAAATGGCAAATGCAATTTATGTGGTTTTTTGTAAATTGGGCTTTTCGTAAATTGAAATATTTGAAAACAGACGATGAAATAAATACCGCACGCACAGAATTTATACAAATGCAAAAAATGGGTGTGTTTGATAACGTCCCAAATGATTGGTATGAATTACGTGAAAATATATACAAATTTATAAATAATTAAATATTATGTTGTTTAAATCTTTTTGGGATTTTTACAACAATTTTTAATCCGCACATTGCCGGTTTTCTTAAAGAATATATCGGGCGACATAATGTTTGTATAACACGTGCAATACGAAACCATCTTTCGGTTTTTGCCGGCTTTTTTGTTATGGTGTTTATTGTTCCATTACCGCGTCTTTTTAGATGGTTTAGCCAATCTGAACCACGCTTTTTTGCTTTTTCTTCCAACATTTTCATATCAACACTACCAAAATGTAACAAGTATAAATTTTTATCTATATGAAAATTATGATGTTTTATACTATGAAAACCACTTCCCCATTTTACCGGCTTGTTTATAACAACGGGCTTTGTATATCTTGTTGAAAGTAGGGCAAATTCACGTTGCTCTAACAAAGGCATATCTGTATCCAGTTCTTTTTCATATTTTAAATGTTGGCCGACATCTAAACCCAAACCGGAAATAGTGTTTTTTATCGGCAAATTTGATAAATAAGCCGACAAATTTTGTTTAGAATCTGCTATTAAAAATTCATCACAATCGCAACCAATAACAATGTCATACGATTTTAATAGTTTATTTGCTAATTCGGATAATTTACCAATTATGTATTTATCACCGGCTTCACCTCATAATTGTTTATGTTCCACTTTTTCTATGTGTGATTTACCGGCATTTGTCGGTTTTTTTTGGTCTGTGCCATCCAATAAAATATACAGATTTTCTGTTCCAAATAATTTCCCATAATATGCAATCCAACGTGATAAAAAGAAATTATCATCACGCGCCATAGTTATAACAGCAATTTTTTTTGTTTTTTTCATATTTTTTTATCCATGATATATTTAACACCGCGGCAAAAACATTTAATTGGATTTTTTGTTAAAAACCAATCTATGTATTTTTTACCATATTCTGCCTTTGCGCTTTCTATGATTGTATCAGCAAATTTTGTTTTTGATAAAAGTTTTGATATTTGACAGCCCAATGCACCATTATGACGTATAAAACAATTCTTTTTTATAAAAGGATTTCCCATATAAAATAATTTTAATGGTTTGTTATATGTGGTGCGGCCATGTATTTTAATTAAACATTTAAAAGATATATTGTGTTTTAATAATAAATCTGTAAAACCATTTTCGTATTCAATTGTCACATTTTCCTTTGAATCTTGTTTTTTTACACTGCTGATAAAATCGTTAAACCATTTTGCTTTTGTTATTTGATTTCTCATACCAAAAAACCATGATTCAATGGGCGCATATATTTTATGTGTGCTTTGCACTATACCAAACACATCTGTTCCAAAAGATTCCAATTTTTCTAAAACCGATTTTATATCAAATATTGGTCCATATACAGAATCATTAACAAAATAAATAAAATCATATTTTGATAATAATTTATTTTCTTTTGCAAATAAATAAGCACGTTTATATGAACCAAAATCATATTCGCCATGTCGTTTAGCGGATACATACAAACAATATCTTGAAATTTTGGTTAATTCTTTCTTTGTAATGTCACAATCAAAGACGGCAATAACATCCCCGACTTTTGATAGAGCAGATATATAATGAACAACTGCACTGTCTATGTATTGGTTTTTATTATACCCTGCAAAAATGAATAATCTATTCTGTTTTGACATTACGACCTAACTTGTATTATAATTAAAGCAAATTTAATAGATATTTTCAATATAGGATTTATAAATGACAAAACCACAAATTTCAATAATAATACCAATATACAAAGTTGAAAAATATATTCGCCACTGTTTAGATTCGGTATTAAATCAAACA
>JAKSSZ010000060.1 GCA_024402835.1 Alphaproteobacteria bacterium
TGTTGGTGCAGGAACTGGGGCTGCTGTTGGACAAACTATATTTGGAGGAGCAGGTTCAGTTGTGGGTGCTGTTGCAGGTGGGTATTATGGTGTAAAACTTGGTGGAAAAATTGGGGCAGCATATAGTGCAAATGAATATTTATATTTTGAAGATGGTACTTGTATAGAATGCGATAGCCATCAAATTGGTACTGATTATGAGTGTCCGAATAACACCGTTGTAACGAATGGTGCTGAGGCATACAAATGTCATGTAACTGGAAGTGGAGATTATTGGCAAAAGTACACGATACCATATTGTACTGATAGTATAACAAAGATTGATCCCCAAAAAAAATATAAAACTATTTTAAAAGATAATATGACTAATAATGGTACAACTGTAAAGAGTGGGGTGGTAAAGTTTTCAGCGGCTGTTTGTATATATGTACAAGAAGATTGTGATTGTGATGATTGTTGTGGCAAAAAAAAGCAAGTGGTAACCCCAGAAGAACAGGATTGTATAAATGCTGCAAATCGTGGTGAGCCTGCAAATTGGAATAATAATAATTGTAATTGTGGTGATAAAATGGTGTGGAATAAAACAGCTAAGAAATGTGAATACAAAAAGGGAAATAGTTGTGAAGAATTGTTTTCAAAAAGAAATGCCGAAGGCTTAGCGTGTTGTCGTGCGGGTAAAGCAACGACTTGGAGCGATTCTGAAAATAAATGTACTTGTGTTGATACAACTAAAAAATGGATTTGGACATCACCAGCTAAATATGGCCAATGTGTTGGTCAAGGGGGGGCAGATGTTCCAGATAGACCAGTTGATCCTGTTGTTGAACCAAAACCACAACAAGAATGTATTGTTTATACAACAACGGAAATCAAATGTGCAACTGGTAATTATTATAAAGCAAATATCCCAGTTAAATTATCTGGTACAGATGAATGTGAAATTGCAAAAAATATATCAGATCCAAGGTATTTGGCTGCTTTAGAAAATGCAATTTGTGGTAATCCTAATGATTATGCAATGTATTTGACAGGTAATATAAATGAACAACTATCATCTGCACAATCTGCGATTTCCAGTTTAAATGGTTTCTTTGATAACGAAAAAGTTAGTGTATGGAAAGACAAAGATGGTGAATTCAATAAGGCGCGTCTTGCTTCTGATTTAACCGCTGGTGTTGTTTTGGGAACTGTTGGTGGTGTTGTTTCTGGTGTTGTTATTAAAAAGAAACAAGTAGAAAAGGGATTTGATGCTTTGCATTGCACAGTTGGTGGACAAACTGTCGCAGATTGGGGTGATGAATTCCGTGTAGGATTAAAACAATAAAATATAAAAATTCCCGCTTCGGCGGGTTTTTTATTGCGAAAAATAAAAAACATACTAATATTAAATCAAATGATTATGAAAATAATATCTTTTAATTCTGTGTTTCATCACGCCAATCGTGGCGTGTGTTTCTAGCTTTTTTACATTTTTTATGATATAATGTCTGTTGATAAAACAGAGAAAGTTTCTTTTAATAACCAAGAGATATAAAAATGGATTTAAAACCGACCAAACCGTTATCAGGATTTATTGAATTATTACCGGCACAACAACGTTGCTTTGATTTTTGCACCACACGTATGCAAAATGTTTTGCGTGGTTGTGGTTTTAATCGTTTGGATTTACCAGCTATTGAACGTGCAGAAGTATTAACAGATAAAGACAATTGGGATGAAACTGAAACCCAAATATTTTTATTCCAAAAGGGTGATACTAAAATGGGGTTGCGTTATGATGGTACTGTTGGATTGTCACGTTATGTTGCAGGTCATTTAAACGATTTAGTATTTCCTTTTCGTGCATATCAATTTGCTCGTAATTATCGTGGTGAGCGTCCCCAACGTGGTCGATATCGTGAGTTTTGGCAGATGGATATAGATATTTTGGGTATAGAAAAATTATCTGAAAATTATGATGCCGAAGTTGTTGCAACATTGGCACGTGCTTATGATTCTATTGCTGATTTAGTTGGTAAAGTAAAAATAAAAATAGGAAATCGCAGATTTTGGAACGCTATGTTTGAATATTTAGATTTGAGTTCCGAACAATGTCGTGATGTTTTTGTTTTGATAGATAAACGCGATAAAATTAAAGATTTTTTTGAAGCGCTTGTTGAAATAATAGGTGATACAAAGGCCCAAGAGATAGAAAATGTTTTTGTAAATGGTTATAAATCGTTTGCTAATAAATCTGATAAATTAAATTCTGCTATTGCGGAAATGGATGGTTTTATAGATTTATTAAATGCTATGGGAATAGATAATGCAGAAATAGATGTGTCTATTATGCGTGGTCATGCTTATTATACAGGTATTGTATTTGAATTTTTCTCTGAGAAATTTCCTGAATTGCCTGCTATTGGTGGTGGTGGACGTTATGAAAATTTAGCTGATAAATTTTCAAAAACTAAAATAGTAGGTGTTGGGGCTTCTATTGGTGTATCCAGATTATTGGTATCGTTGATGGATGAAAATAAAATAGATTTATCGCAATTTGAAAATAATATTGATGCTGCCGTTTTGATTATGGGGAAACAAAGCGTCCCATATTCAATGTCTGTTGTAAAACAATTGCGTGAAAATGATATTGTTGCGATTCCTTATTTAGACACAGATAAAAAATTCAAAAATCAAATTGAATATGCAGATAAAATTGGTGCCCGTTACAGTATTATTATTGGTGATAATGAATCAAATAATAATGTAGTTGCTTTGAAAGACATGCAAAGTGGTGTTCAAGAAACTTTATCTTTAAAAGATGCAGTAAAAAAAATAAAGGTAAAATAATATGATTGTTGAACAAAAGTTAATTGATATACAAACGCGTGCAACAGAAATAGAAACCAAAATGAATTCTGGTGAAATTTCTGGAGATGAGCTTACAAAATTATCAAAAGAGTATTCACAATTATCATCAATATTGCCGTTAATAAATAGATATTTACAAATACAACGCGGTATAAAAGATGCAAACGAAATGTTGCATGATGAAGAATTAAAATCTATTGCCGCAGAACAATTGGAAGAACTTAATCGTGCTTTACCAGATGTTGAACGTGATTTACAAATAGCATTATTACCACGTGATGAAGCTGATGATAGCAGTGTTATAGTAGAAATCCGTGCGGGAATTGGTGGTGAAGAGTCTGCTTTGTTTGCTGGTGATTTATTTAATCAGTATAAAAGTTATGCTTTACGCCATGGCTGGCAAATAGAAATCATAGAAGAAAATGCAACTTCGTTACATGGATACAAAGAGATTATATTTAAAATAATTGGACTTGGTGCTTATGCACGTATGAAATTTGAATCTGGTATACACAGAGTTCAACGTGTTCCAGAAACCGAAGCCGCTGGTCGTATTCATACCAGTGCCGCATCTGTTGCTGTTATGCCCGAAGCAAAAGATATAGATGTTGTCATAGAAGAAAAAGATATCAGAATTGATATTTTCCGTGCATCTGGGGCAGGGGGACAACACGTTAATAAAACAGATAGCGCGATTCGTATAACACACTTTCCTTCTGGTATAGTTGTAACTTGTCAAAATGAACGCTCGCAATTACAAAATAAAGCAACAGCTATGTCTGTTTTACGTTCCAGATTATATGAAAAACAACGTTCTGAACAAATGAATGCATCAAATGCGTCAAGACGTAGTATGGTTGGTTCTGGTGATCGTAGTGAAAAAATAAGAACATATAATTTTCCAGAGCAACGTGTCACAGATCACCGTATCAAATTAACATTATATAAATTAGATGATATTTTAGCGGGTGGCGAGGCACTTGATGAAATGATAGATGCATTAATATCCGCAGATCAATTGGAAAGATTAGCAGCAATAGATTAAAGAAATAGGGCTGTAAATGAGAGAAAAAAAGAAAATCATATTAAATAAACCTATTGTGATGGTTGGTTTAATGGGGGCAGGCAAGACCAGTATTGGTCGTGCTTTGGCGAAAACTCTTAATATTCCTTTTGTTGATTCTGATAAAGAAATAGAAAAAGCAGCCGGTTGCAGTGTTGTTGATATTTTTTCTTTGTATGGCGAACAAGAATTTAGACGTGTAGAAGAAAAAGTTATAGAAAGATTACT
>JAKSSZ010000061.1 GCA_024402835.1 Alphaproteobacteria bacterium
AAAATTTTTAGTATTTTTATTAGTATGTCTTTTGACTCATAATACATTAGCCGATAATAATGTTGATGTTTTATCTATGCAAGATGCTGAAATTTATAATAAAATTTTTACATTACAAGATAAAGAAAAAATAGCACAGGCACAAAAACTAGAACGCAATTTAACAGATAATATATTAATGAACGAGGTATTATATCAAAGATTTATATCTAAAACATACAGAACACGCGGTGTAGAAATACAACATTGGATGAATTTGTATTATGATATGCCTGGTGCAGACAGAATAGAAAAATTATCTAAAATAAAAAAAGTAAGTGTTCATAAATCTGTAAAACCATCAATTATTTCGGGAACAGATTATATAGAAACTGCGCAATCTGAAACTTGGACTGAAAAAAAATATACAGGTTCTGCCGATAAAAATATAACAAAATTTAAAAAGGCGATTCGTTCCGGCAGTTCCAAAACAGCAAGAAAAATACTGGAAAATAAAAGTTTTAAAAAATCTATTTCTGAATCTGATTATGGTCGTTTATCTGGCAGATTGGCTTTTTTATATTATACAAATGGTGAATATGAATTGGCAAAAAAATGGGGGTTTGTCGCCGCGGATGCTGATTCTGAATATGGTATGTGGTCTATGGGATTATTATATTTCCAAGAACAAAAATATACCGAATGTGAAAAGTATTTCAGTTCAATCCTAAAATTAAAACAGATAAATAATGCAAGAAAAAATGAAGCATCATTTTGGGCTGGCAGATGTGCGAATATGGCGGGAAATACATCCAAAGCAAAAGAATATTGGAAAATAAGTGCTGAATATCCAATGTCTTTTTATGGTGCTTTGGCATCAACTATGTTGGGGAATGAACCAGAATACGAATTTTTTGATCAAGAATTTTCAAGTGAAGATATAGAAAATTTACAACAAACTAAATATGGTCGTATAGCATTGGCTTTGATTCAAGTAGGACGCAAGGACAGAGCTGAACAATATCTTAAATATCTAATAACATCAAAAGCAAATGATAAAATTTTACATGCTGTTAATGCTGTTGCTTCTATGTATGGGTTGGCAAGTGTGTCTATATTGGTATCTGGTGTTATGCGTGACAAGGGTGTTTTGGAAATAGATGATGATATTATCTATTCTGCACAATATCCATTACCAAATTGGGAACCTATGGGTGGGTGGTCCATAGATAGGGCGTTATTATTTGCAATAACAAAACAAGAAAGTGGTTTTAAACCAAATGCAAAATCTTATGCTGGCGCAAATGGCGTTATGCAAATAATGCCAAACACCGCAAAAAAAGTGGCAAAAAAGAATTCTATAAAAATGTCTGATATAGATATAACAAAACCAGAACATAATATGTTTTTGGGACAACAATATATTGTTGATTTGTTAAATCATCAATTAATATCTAACAATATAATAAAAATGCTAATAGCATATAATGCGGGCATGGGAAATCTTGTAAAATTTGAAAAATCATTTGATACATCTGATCCTTTATTATACATAGAAAGTTTCCCCGCTTATGAAACAAGAAATTATATAAAAAGAGTTATGTCTAATTTATGGTTATATCGTGCCAGATTAAATCAACCATTAACAGCATTACAAGATTTGGCTGATGGTAACTGGCCATTATATAACAGTGAAGATGAATACGTTCACAATATTTATGTTGATAGATTGTCTTTATAATGAAAACAAGTTCTAATTTTGATATAGAAAAATCTTTGAATTATTCACTCATAGCAGGTTGTGATGAAGTAGGGCGTGGCCCACTGTGCGGGCCTGTTATTGCAGCGGCTGTTGTTTTTTTGAAATATGATTTTGATGATATGCCGTTCATTACAGATTCTAAAAAAATGACAAATATTCAACGTGATAATGCATATAAATGGTTAACTAATAACGATTATGTATTATGGGCAATCGGGAGTTGTTCACCAAAAGAAATTGATGAAATAAATATTTTACAAGCATCATTATTGGCTATGACACGTGCAGTAAATAACTTATCACAAAAACCTGATTTTTGTTTAATAGATGGTAATAAAATGCCCAAAAATATAATAGGCAGATCCATTGTTCACGGTGATATAAAATCTTTATCTATTGCTGCGGCATCTGTCATAGCAAAACAAACACGTGATGAATTAATGAAGAATTTGGCAAAACAATTTCCACAATACAATTGGGATAAAAATGTTGGTTATCCAACCAAAGAGCATTTGCAAGCAATAGAGAAATATGGTATAAATGAACATTATAGAAAAACATTCCGTCCAGTAAAAGAAAGGATATTAAAAAATGGCAATGAATAGTTTATACGATATAGATTTATCTGGAAAATATGTTTTATTACGTGATGATTTTAATGTGCAAATTGTTGATGGAAAAATCACAGATTTATTCAGAATAGAATCATCAAAAAAAACAATAGATTTTTTAGTAAATCATGGTGCAAAGGTTGTTATTTGTTCGCATTTTGGCCGTCCAAACGGACAGGTTGATAAAGATTTATCATTAAAATTTGTTGCAGATTTTTTGCATATTCCATTTATACCAGATTGCTTGGATAAAAGTTTTTTATCTAATATGAAAAATGGTGATGTTGTTTTGTTGGAAAATTTGCGTTTTTATACGGGTGAAGAAAACAATGATGATGATTTTGCAAAAAAATTAGCAACTGGTTTTGATTTATATATAAATGATGCTTTTGCGGTATCTCATCGTAAATGTGCAAGTATCATTGGAATTACAAAATACTTGCCCGCTTATCCTGGTTTTTTATTATTGTACGAAATTGAAAATTTAACAAATATATTACAAAACACACACAAACCGTTATTTGCTTTTATCGGTGGCGCAAAGATTTCAACAAATCTGGGATTGTTAAAAAAACTTGTGACAATCGCTGATGCACTAATTGTTGGTGGTGGAATGGGAACAACTTTTGCTTATTCACATGGATATAATGTCGGTAATTCATTGTGTGAAAAAAATATGGTTGATGTTGTATTAGAAATAGAATCCATAGCGCAACAACATAATTGTCAAATATTTTATCCACTGGATAAAGGGGTCGGGGAAAACTTTGATAAAAATGCAACACGTGAAAATCGCAGTATAAAAAATATTTATGATACAGATGTTATAATGGATCGCACGTAATATACAATTATTACAAGGCAATGTATCAAGTGTTATTTGGAACGGAACTTTTGGTATGGCAGAATGGGGACAGGTTTGGGGAAAATCTACATTTGCATTTATCCAAGAATTAGCAAAACAGACAAAACTTGGAAATATACACAGTTATGTCGGTGGTGGTGATACAGTTGCTGCGCTGGACTTTTGTAAAATGCGTGAAAACATTACTTATGTATCAACAGGTGGTGGTGCTTTCTTGGAATATATTGAAAAAGACGGACATTTGGTCGGTCTGGATATATTACAAAATTAAATTTTTTGTAAAAAATAGCGAATCGGTATAAATAGTGATATAATTAAACAAAAAAGGTGAATGAAATGGCTTTAATTCCTATGGTTATAGAAGAATCTCCACGTGGAGAACGTTCTTTTGATATTTATTCCAGATTGTTAAGGGACAGAATAATAATGTTATCTGGTCCTGTTGAACCAACAATGGCAAACAGCATTGTTGCACAATTATTATTTTTGGAATCGGAAAATCCTAACGCTGATATATCACTGTATATCAATACACCGGGGGGGGATGTCTCTGCTGGTTGGGCTATTATGGATACAATGCAATATATCAAACCAAATGTATCTACTATTGGTATGGGCTTGGTTGCTTCTATGGGGGCTGTTTTGTTGGCAGCGGGTGCATCTGGGAAAAGATTTGTTTTGCCAAATACCCAAATAATGATTCATCAACCATCTGCTGGAACCGAAGGTAAAGTTACTGATATGGAAATAAGTTTGGAACAATTCCAAAAGACAAAAAAGACTATAACAAAACAAATGGCTGAATTTACTGGTAAAACAGAAAAAGAATTACTTGATGCCATGGACAGGGATAATTGGATGACCCCTGCCGAAGCAAAGAAATTTGGTTTAATAG
>JAKSSZ010000062.1 GCA_024402835.1 Alphaproteobacteria bacterium
GGGAAGCAGAAATCCTTTACCTCTATCATCGACAAGATTTTGAAAATGCTGTGCAACAAATAACAAAATCTGCAAACCAATAAAGCGAGGGCGGAGGGCTGTATGAGAAATCAACAAAATTTAGATGTGCCAGAAAAGCGCTCTTTCAAATCGCGTTTTATAATGTTTTGTGTAAATGTGTGTTTGGTGGGTGTTGCCTGTGTCGGGTTATACATATTGTTTGTGTTTTTACAAATGCCGTCGTTAGATTCTATATTGCACGAAACGCGCAGTCCTGCGGTTGTTTTCTTGGATAAAAATGGTGATGAAATTCGCGCTATGGGGCGCATAATGGGAACCCCTGTGTCAGTTGAATCTTTGCCGTCACACGTATGGCAGGCAATCATAGCCATAGAAGATAAAAATTTTTACAAACATGGTGCGATTTCTGTTCGTGGCATAATGCGTGCAACGATAGTCAACGCGTTTAACGGGCATTTTGCAGCGGGCGGTTCAACCATTACCCAACAAACTGCAAAGAATATATTCTTGTCTCGTGATAAGAAAATGTCCCGCAAGATTCAAGAATTGATATTATCTCAATGGTTGGAAAACAGATTTACTAAAAATCAAATTTTGGATTTATATATCAACAGAATATCTTTGGTTGGCGGTATGCGTGGCATAGATGCTGCATCAACCGCATTGTTTGGACATGGTGCAAACAAAATGACGGTGGCGGAATCTGCGCAAATTGCTGCTATGTTAAAAGCGCCAACTTCTTACAGTCCATTAAAGAACCCAGAACGCAATATTAAACGCGCCAGAATTGTATTAACAGAAATGGTGAAACAGGGTTACATAGATATTGATACTGCCCGTCGTGCCACCAAAGAATTAAAAGCTGTATCTGCAAAACAGGATAAAAACATATATCGTTATTGGACCGATTTCGTTATGGATGAAGTCGAATCCAGAATTGGAAGTGTAAACCAAGATTTGTATGTATATACCACTATAGATAATAATATACAAAAACGAGTTGCCGCGTCTTTATCTGACAAAATAGGCGAATATCAGGGTGCAATTGTCGCAGTTGCACGTGATGGCGCGATACAATCTATGGTCGGGGGTGACGATTATCAAATCAGTCAATTTAACAGGGTATTATCACCGCGTCAGCCCGGGTCTGCATTTAAACCTGTGGTATATTTAGTTGCATTGGAAAATGGTATGACACCTGATTCTTATGTTAATGATTCCCCAGTTACAATCGGTGATTATAACCCAAAAAATTACAATGAACGTTATTATGGTGGAATTAATTTAGCAACCGCATTTGCCAAAAGTGTTAATTCTGTGCCTTTGAAATTAACCCAAGAATACGGAATAGATACGGTTTTAAACATGGCATCCAGATTGGGAGTTGGAAACAGATTAAGACGCGAATATTCAACTGTTTTAGGTGCTTCTGAAATGAGTTTGCTGGATTTAACAACAATTTATTCTGTGATATGGAATGACGGAAAATCTGTACATCCTTATTCTATATATAAGATAAAAGACAGCGCAGGAAATGTTGTGTATGAACGCAATCCATCTGATGAAATAACCATATTGTCTCATCAAACCGTTGAATATATGAAACAGTTATTATATGAAGTTGTTACCAAAGGAACCGGAAAACGCGCATATGCTAAAAATGTTTTTGGCGGAAAAACAGGCACCAGTAATGATAATCGAGATGCATGGTTTATTGGTGCGACCGCTGATTATGTTATGGGTGTTTGGGTTGGCAAAGACGATAATACACCAATGGCTTCAAATGTAACAGGTGGAACATTACCTGCCACAATATTTTATGATGTGGTCGCTAAATAAAAGATTGCTTAAATAATTATAAGTTGTTATGATTGGCCCTGTAAACAGGGAAATAATCATGTATAAATCAATCAAAATGGGCAATATAAGCAAATTGCCGACATCTTTGTTGAAATTTTATATTAAATACGGCATCAAAAATTATGGTTGGATGCTGGCTGGTTATATGTTTGTCGCATTTTTATCATTGGGTGGTGCGGTTATATGGCCATATATCGAACGCACAATGGTTGGGTTGTTTGAACAATCTGTGCCAAATGGCGAAAGTTTTGTTTTGTACGCATTACCAACTATATTTATAATCATTTTGTTGAATATGGTTTTGACAATCAGTTCCTGTTTGCATCAAACATTTGCTGCACATACTGGGCCGGGAATAAAAAATCAGGTTTCAGAAATATTAACAACATATGCACATAAACAGACCATGGGGTTCTGGGTGGGGCGTATGTCTGGTTCCATCAACAGCCAGATTGGCTATATCGAAAACACATTTGGTGCATTTACACAAATATGGGATACATTGGGCCGTATGATAATGGTGTTTATCAATGGGTATATGCTGTTTTATGTAAACAGATATGTTGCGTTGTTGTTTATATTTGCTTTGATTTGCAGGGTATTATATGCATATGGTATGCGTGGCAAAGTCAAGACATCAAGCGAAGCTGCATCTGGCGCAAACAGCAGTTTAAATGGAAAAATAGTGGACAGTTTATCGAATTATTCAATTGTGAAATTATTTGCAGGTGCAAACAAAGAAAAAGAAGCATTGCGCGAACCACGTTCTAAAATGGTAAAAACGCAAATGTATTCGCTGTATATCAGTCGTTTGTTTTGGGTAATACCTGGATTGTTGTGGGATATTTTGTTGGGCGCGACAGTATTGTTTTGCTGTGTATTATTTGAACGCGGTGAAATGCAGGTTTCAGATATAGTTTATACTTTGTCTGTGTATTATACAGTTATGGGTATGTTATCCACTATAATCAATGGATTCCCAGATATTATAAATAAATTGGCATCGGGTAACAAAGCATACAAAGAATTGGTTATACCTATTGAAATCACAGATAAAGAAAACGCAAAGAAATTGGTTGTAAAACATGGCCAAATAGAATTTCAAAATCTGTATTTCAAATATAAAAAACGTTATGTATTGAAAGATTTGTCTTTGAGTATAAAACCGGGCGAACGCGTTGGTATTGTTGGTGCCAGTGGTGCGGGTAAAACAACATTGGTTAATTTGTTAATGCGTTTTTACGAACCACAACGTGGGGAAATCTTGATTGACGGGCAAGATATCAAAGATATCAAACAAGATTCTTTGCGTGATAATATTGCCTTTATCCCCCAGGATCCTACTATGTTCAACAGAACAATCAGTGAAAACATAGGTTATGGAAAATTCAATGCTACCAAGACACAAATCAAACATGCCGCCCAACAGGCATCTGCCGACAAATTCATTATGGAAACCGAGAAAGGCTATGATTCTTTGGTTGGTGACCGGGGAATTAAATTGTCTGGTGGACAAAGACAACGTATTGCTATTGCGCGTGCGTTCTTGAAAAATGCACCAATTTTGGTGTTGGACGAAGCAACATCAGCCCTGGACAGCGAAACAGAAATGGCAATACAGAAATCTTTTGATAAATTGTCCAAAAACAGAACGACCATCGCCATAGCACACCGTTTATCGACTTTAAGAAACATGGACAGAACAATTGTGATGAACAAAGGCGTTATCGTGGAACAGGGTACACATAAAAACCTGTTAAGAAAACGCGGTTTGTATTACAAATTATGGCAAATGCAAAGCGGCGGATTCTTGCAGGGAGATAAATAAAAAAATCCCGATTTAACATCGGGATTTTTAATTTTAGATTTGATTTTTATTTCGTATGTTGCTATGATTTCCCCCATAAGAGAAAAGGTATGTCTGTTAGAACTAAACGCATATTTAAGAAACTGGTCAGTTTTGCTGGGGTTTTATTCTTTGTGCTGGCTGCAGGAATGCTGTATTGGCAATTAAGAAATTATTCTTTGATGGATATTGCACGTGCTTTGTGGAATATCCCATTTATAAATTTGGTTTTTGCTTGTTTTGCCTGTTTGGCTGGATATCTGGCTTTGTCTCTGTATGATTTTTTTGCCCTTGATTATGTTGGTCGCAAAGTTTCTTGGTGGAAATGGATGTTGGCCGGTATGTTGGGCTTTGCAATCAGTAATAATGCTGGGAATGCCCT
>JAKSSZ010000063.1 GCA_024402835.1 Alphaproteobacteria bacterium
AAAGACGATAACTGGTTCAAACGTTTTTATGCTTTTTTGGCGGATGACAAAACAGCTTTGTGGAGAGAAAACACGAATCCAAAAGGACGACAATCTAATGCTGGTGTTGTGAGATCGAAACCAATTATCAGACTAGAAAATAATGAATTGGTAACACCAGACGAAGGTGCGTTCTTGCCAACAGAATCTACAAATTCTGGATACCAAACTGTAAAACAGTGTTTCGTTGATGATAAAGAATCGTACGATTTTCTGTTGAAGCTGGGGTTGAAAAAGCCAAATCAAGTTGATGCTCTAGAAAAGAACACCTTGAAGAAGTATTCAAATAATATGGAAATATCGGATGAAGAATACTTAGCAGATATAAAACTTATAGTATCTGTTTTTGCAATCAGCAGATGTAACAGATAATGAAAAACAAAGAATAAAGGAATATCCGATTATAAAATGCCAAGATGGATTATTCAGAAAACCTGCAAATGTATATCAGGACACCCCTGATTTGCGAGCTTGGTTTGGCAAACAAGAACGCAACTATGCCATAACAAATATAGATTCTAACGACTTATATGTTCTAGGAGTTGCAAGCATTCCACACTGGAAATCATACAGATTGGAAAACGAGCAAATTCCACAAAACATCCGTGAAGAAACCAGAACTAAAAGCCAAACAGATGTATTCCATGATATAGAATTGGATGGTATTAATGATATTCATGTGTCAATGGAAAACGCTGTTCAAGTTGCACGCATAATAGATAAAGCACATAAAGATTTTGGAACAAGACACTTAGGAACATTTGAAACTCAGATAACTTTATTCAATAGTGTATATTTGTGGATACGAAACAAAGTCTTCGATAGAAATGCCCCAACAAGGATATTGAACAAACTGCATTCGATAAACTGGGTATTGACTAAAGACGGAACGTTAGCAAACCCTATGCATGTCAGTATGGATCAAATACACCCGGATGTGTTTTTCTTGACTAACTTACCAGATTGTGTTTTTGGTGCTGATTTGAAGCAACAGTTGTGTGATCAGTTAGCACAAATGGGGGCCTGCCCAGTTTTGTGCGAAAACCAAGAAGAAGTTGAAGTTGCAAAACGAGCATTGGAAGAATATCGAAATAAAAAGAATCTACAACAAACAGGAAACGTGGTCTCAGACACAGAAGAAGAATCAGAAGATGCACAAGAAGAGTGGCAACCAGAAGTACCTGTTGAAGATGCAAATATTGAAGAAGGTATTTTAAGATATACAAGTCCCGACCGAGGAGAAATCGGAAGTGTGTCCAACACAAAAAGCACTGCGGCCACATGCAAGAGCGACGAATCGCCTCAAACCAAAAAAAATGCAAAACTATCAGAAAAAGACAAACAAAGAATCGGTGCAGACGGTGAAATAGCGGTAAAACGACACCTTATGGAAAAAGAAGGGTTTTCTGAATCAGAAATCAACATTTTGAATACAGACTGGGAAAACTCTACTGGCCGAGATATAGAAGTGATCCAAAACGGTGATGTAGTTAAATATATCGAAGTCAAAGCAACCCAAGAAGTGCCCCCATGTCGTCATATGTTTGAAACATCTGGCAAACAATGGGAAGTGGCACGTAAGCACCAAGACAAATATTGGTTGTATTGTGTCTTTGGCATTGGAACCGCTAACATTACGGTGTACCCAATACAAAATCCAAACAAACTTTGGAAAGAAGGCAAATTAGAGGCCCATCCAGTCAATTTCGTAGTAAAAGCATAAACAAACAGGAGATTCTAAAATGATGGATTTTTCTTTAGATGATACTCAGAGATATGCATTTGATTTAATTGAACACACATCATCCAATGTTTTCATTCAGGGTGCTGCCGGCACAGGGAAATCTGTGTTTATTGAGTTCCTGCGAAAACATTCTAAAAAGAAAATATGGTGTTTATGTCCAACAGGTATGGCTGCATTAAACATAAAAGCCCAAACTATTCACCGTGGTTTTGCTCTTCCTTCTTTGGATTATTTTGAATCCGATGTATTAGCATCTTCTAGTTTCTTTAACCGCGATAGAAACGACCGTATCAAATATTTTGATGTCTTATTGATAGATGAAATATCCATGGTAAGTCCAAATCTACTAGACACAATGGATTTTTTAGCACGTAAAGCAAGAAAAAACAATCTGCCTTTTGGTGGAATGCAAGTCGTTATCGTCGGCGATTTGTACCAACTCCCTCCAGTTATACTTCCTGAAACCTTATACCAATACAAAAGAGATTATGGCATGGACAAACCTAGCTTTTATTGTTTTGATTCCTTTGCTTACAAAAGAGCTAATTTCATATCCGTCGTTTTTACCAAAAACTACAGACAAAACTCTATCGAGTTTATAGAAGAATTAATAAAATTAAGAAATGGTGACATGAGCTGTTTAAGCTATTTTAATCGCAGATTATTGTCTGATGCCAGCATTTCAAATACCATGATAACAATTACTCCAAACAGATCGAAAGCGGACGAAATAAACAATTATCAACTATATCAAATAGATGCCCCATTAAAAACATATACAGGAGTAATAACCGGCAAAATAAACATAAACAATCTCCCTGTGCCTACAACAGTCTCGCTAAAACCTGGAGCATTGGTGCTTTTTTGCAAAAATGGTCACTCTGCTGAGATACAATGGTGTAACGGTTCTATGGGTAAAATTATAGAATTAACAGATGACTATGCCAATGTATATTTATTCTCTCAGAAAATTACTATAAGAGTATACAAAGAAACATGGACTAATATTACATACAAGAAAAATCCGAAAACGAAACAAATGGAAGAATGCGTTTTGGGAACATATACACAACTCCCATTAGTGTTAGGATATGCCATAACCATACATAAATCACAGGGCAAAACCTTAGATTCCGTGAAGATTGACTTTGATAGAGGGGCGTGGTTACCAGGACAAGCATATACGGCCTTATCTAGAGTTCGAAATGTAGAAGATATTTATTTAACGAGACACATTTATAGCAGCGACATTAGACATAACGATCGTGTACAAAAATTTTTCGGTGCCTTTGCATAATCATTTTTGGTGCACATCAAACAGATTTGATTATTAAAATAGATGGCCTATAATGGTCATATGAAACCTAAATCCTACATCATTGATAATAAAGAACTCATGTCTGAATGGGACTATGAGAAGAATATAGGTTTAGATCCTACAAAAATAACCCATGGTAGCCATACCCATGCGTGGTGGAAATGTTCTAAGTGTGGTCGTAAATGGGAAGCAGAAATAAAAAGCCGTGTAAATGGTAGAGGCTGTGCTGCTTGCGCTGGAAAAATACTAGTTGTTGGGAAAAATGACCTTTTGACTATGCGTCCAGATATTGCAGCTCAATGGCATCCTACTAAAAACGAAAATTTAAGGCCGCAAGATATTTCGTATGGATGGGGCAAAAAAGTTTGGTGGAAATGCAAAGACTGTGGATATGAATGGCAAGTAGCTCCAAATAGTAGAACGAATAAAAAATACAATTGCACATGTCCTTGTTGTGCAAATAAACTGGTTGTTCCTGGAAAAAACGATTTGGAGACCAAATACCCAGAAATAGCCAAGGAATGGCATCCAACAAAAAATGGCTCATTAACCCCTAGAGATGTAACAAGCGGTTATCATAAAAAAGTATGGTGGTTATGTCCTCATGGTCATGAATATATGACGGCTGTTTTATATAGAACCAGAGGTACAAATTGTCCTGTATGTAATATCGGAAGAAAAACATCTTTTTCAGAACAAGCTTTTTATTATTATATAAAACAAGTTTTTCCAGATGCTGTTAACCAGTATAAAGCGGACTTTCTTGGATTGATGGAGTTTGATATATTTGTGCCATCAATAAAATGTGCCATTGAGTATGATGGAAAGCCATGGCATGGGAAAGGGTTCAAAGGTAAACGTGAAAGGGAAAAAAGAAAATACAATATTTGTATTAAGAACAACATAGAACTAATAAGAATTAGAGAAGAAAATGTAGATGATGCAGACATTGCAGATTATCAGTATGAAGTCAGCAATTTAAGTAAAAAACATCATTTGGAT
>JAKSSZ010000064.1 GCA_024402835.1 Alphaproteobacteria bacterium
CGTCTGTCGATATATTAGAAAATGGATTTTCTAGTTGTATATCACCAATTTTATGTGGTGTTCCAATATGATATTTTGGACCCGCTGCCAATAAATATGTATTATTCAATGTGTCCATTGAATCTGTGGTTACAAGTTTTTCTTCGCTGAAACCATCATAACCGTATGTAGTTGTTGTTGATGTTGTGGAATCGGTTCCCATACATCCAGCAAGCAATGTTGTTAAAACTGTTAAAGAAACTATTTTTTTCATTTCTCTTTCTCCTTTTTATACTTATTTATTATTTTATCATAAATAAATATGACTTGCAAATTATTTTCTGGTCAATTTCGTTAAGATTTTATCCATAATAAAACTGGTGGATAAATATGCTATACCAAAGCCACCAATTGCGATAGCCAACGCAATAATGCTGTTGATATTAAACATTGTTAAAACGTATCCGTATGCCATACCAATACCCAAAAACATAAATATAGAAAAGATTGTATTTTTGTCTGTATTTATTAAATTTGCCTTTTTACATGCGTGTTTTAACAAGATGTTCTTTACATAACCACTTATCACAATACCAACAGGAACAGCCAAATAGCCAATAAACTTGAATAAACCGACATATACTATTGTTGCCAAAGCCAAAGATATAATACTTGTTTTTACTGGTGTTTTGACATCTTGGTTTGCATACAATGTTTTACTGTATATTTGACTTATCAACATTGCTGGTAAAACTAAACACTGTATTTTTATTGCCATTGCAACATTATGTGTTGATTGTGGACTCCATTCCCCATATTCAAATAAAAATCTTATAATGGGTTCTGCCAAGATAATAAGTCCAATCATACATGGAATAATAAACATCATAGATTTTTTCATAGATGAATTTTGTTGAATATATACACTGCGCATATTGTTTTGTGCCAAAGCATTGGATATAGATGATATTAAAACAGTTCCCACAGCCAAACCGATAATAGCAAATGGTAATTGAACAATTCGGTCGGAATAATATAACCATGATACAGCCCCAGATTCAAAGCTGGCAACCAAAGTTCCAATGATAATTGTTATTTGATAAAAGCCCGAACCAACTAAACTGACACAGAAACGTTTAAATAAACTTTTAATTTTATTATCTTTTTTGGGAATTATCAGTTTCAATCCAAAATGTTTGCTTCGTATTCGTGATAATAATATCCAAAATTGAATAATACCCGATATAACAACCGTTGTTGCCATAACGTATAATATTATGTCGTTGCCATACCATAATGAAGCCAATAATGACAATATCAACATAATATTCAATAATACGGGCATAAACGCCGCAAGTATAAATCTGGAAAATGCATTTAATATGGCTGACAAAAATGCAGCACCACAAATAAATATAACGTAAAAGAACATAATTCTGGCAATAACAACTGTTGTATTTAATTTCCATGGGTCATCTGCAAACCCAGGTGCCAACGCCAAAACAATAAAAGGCATGCATATTTCAAAAATAACCGTTATACCCAATAAAATAACCATCAACCATGAAAATACATTTTTAGCAAAATGTTCGTCTTTTTTGCTATCTGTATACATCGGGATAAAAATAGAAGACAGCGCACCTTCGCCAAGTAAATCACGAAATAAATTAGGCAATTTAAATGCCGCCAAGAATATATCTGATAAACGGCCAGCACCCAAGAATCTGGCTATTAACATATCACGAATAAAACCGAAAATACGGCTTATTCCTGTCATTACACCAACACCAAATATATTTTTCCATAATTTCATTTGTCGCCTTTATCAAAAATTACTTTCATTTTTTATAATAACAGATTATACTCTTATCAGGAAAGGATTTTCAAGTATGAAAAAGTTTATATGTTTATTGGGCTTATGCGCTGTTTTGTGTTCTTGTGCGGGTACAACTACTACAGAGGAATCAACAACGTCGGAAAAATCATTAAAAGAAATGTATAGTGAGGCCTATACAGAATTATCAAAAAAGAATTTTGATACCGCTGCCGAGATGTTCCAAAATATAGAAAGTCAATATTCAACAAGTCAGTGGGCTGGGGATTCTTTGGTAATGTTGGCTTATTCCAGATATCTGGATGAAGATTTTGGTGGAACTATTTTAGCCATAGACAGATTTATGCGTTTTCACCCTGGTGATGATAATGTTCCATATATGATGTATTTACGTGGAATGTCCTATTATGCACAGGTCAGTGATGTTCGTCGTGAACCAGGTATGTCTGTATATGCTTTGCAACAATTTCAACAATTAATAAATAGATTTCCAAAAACAGATTATGCAAAAAACGCACAGAACAAGGTTTTAATCTTGAAAAATTATATTGCTGGGAAAATGATGTATGCTGCCCGTGATGATATGCATAAACAAAATTGGACGTCCGCAATATCCAGATTACAAATTGTCGTTCAAACAATGCAAGAAACCGTTATGACGCCCGAGGCATTGTATAGATTGACAGAGTGTTATGATGCTTTGGGTGTTGATGAACAGGTCAGGGGCTTTTCTGAAATGTTAAAAACAAATTTCCCAGATAACGAATGGACAAAAAAGTTAAAATAATTTAACTAATAATTTCTTTCAAGATTTTATTTAATTCTTGCCATGAATCATCAACAGATACGTTGTCAAAATTCGTTAAATCTAAACTATCAGATACAATTTTATAAGCAACTATATTTGGAAGCATATTTGCCAAAGCATATAATTCCATATCAAATATACCGCGGTGTCCTGTTTTTGTCACAAAGTTATGGGCGGTAAAGCATACAATATCGCCATCACATAATCTTATGTCTTTGTAATCTGCGTAATTTGACTTTTCTTCGGTGGCAGATACAGAAACTTTGTGTATTTTACCAATAGGGGAAATGTTTGAACCACAATAACCAACATTAAAGAATCTGTCTTGTTTTGATATTTCTTTGTTCAATAGCAGTCTTGCCACAGTATTTGCAACGGCAAATATACCAGCGCCAGTAACAATTACTTTGGTGTTTGGTAAAGCGGCTATACTGTCGGCTTCCCGTTGTTCAGCGGTAAAAATTATATTCATATTTATCCTTTTTATTTATTTTTGATTTTGAACTAAATCTTTTATAAATAAATCAACAGGTATTGGTGCCGCAGGTGTTGGACCAATTTGACCGTTATAGTGACTTGCTAGGTTTTTATTGTATTGTTTTTGGTCACCTTCAAATTTTTCATAATATCTTTGACCAATTCGCATATATGGATATACGACAGTTGGATATAAACAATGAATTTCTAATGTCCAATTGCCACAGAATCCATCATCACCACGACCCGCAGTATGATGATTTAATACAAAATTACGTCCCAAACTGGATTTTCCATCAATATATGGAAATAAATTATATGTTTCTGTGTATTCAACGGTTGAACCCAAATAACCCATACATGGATTTAAAATAGCGCCCGTTTCAGGAATTTTAAAAGAAAAAGTTTCTTTTGGGGCGGCAGTATCCAGTAAAAATTTTGGATTTCTGTTATCATATTCTTCATTTCCAGCGGTATATAGAAAATATGGAATACTATTTATAAAAATAGTTGGGACTTTGCAAGATAATTGATTATCTTTGATAAAAGAATTTAATTCTTTCCATGATGGAAATGTTGTTTTAGTTAAAGTGTCTGTGGTTGCAGAATCATAAAACCAATCTTTCATTGAATAATTTTTTTTATTTTTATCAAAAGCAATAAATGGTTTCATACCGTATGGAATGGTGTTTTTATAAACTTTCATTTCGGGGGACAGATGTAAATCATAACTATTAGAGCCCAAACAACGTTCATCAAATGGTTCAATGCTTATATTTGGTTTCCCATCTGGATTACGTGGATTTAATAATTGCATACGAAGTTTTATCTCAGGACCAGTTAATTGCATAATTTTACCTTTTTCGTTACTCTCTTTGTCCCTGTGTGTTCATTCTTGCATTATATATGGAAAATTTCAAGATTTTTGTTAACTTTTCAAAATGATATGCTAATCTATGAAATATGAAAAAAACATATGCTGGATTTATT
>JAKSSZ010000065.1 GCA_024402835.1 Alphaproteobacteria bacterium
CATAATAAATACACCACAAATTACACAAGATTTAAAAAAATTATCTATAAATGCAACTGTTTTGGATATAGATTATGATTCAGATAAATTACATTTGTTATTACAAACACCGTTCAAGTTATTAAATACTGAAATAGAAAATGAACAGACCGCAAATGTAAAAGTTTCATTAAAAAATATAACAGATTCAATTGATATAGGTGATACAATACAAGCAAATGTTTCTTTGTTTCCTGCATACGGAAAACAAGTTCCAGATGGATTTGATTATGCAAGATGGTCTTATTTTAATAATTTAACAGCAACTGGTTTTATAACTGATTATTCAATCACAGAAAAAACAAAAATAAAAACACCCATCAGAAATTATATTCATAATAAAGTAAATTTTGTTTTAACAGATGCTTTATTGTTAGGTTATAAACATGTATTACAAAAACAAGAAACTGAAATATGGAAAACTGTTGGTATAGCACATGTTTGGTCTATTAGTGGTTTTCACATGACATTGGTTGGTGGGTGGTTATTCGTATTATTTTATTTTTTATTCAGATTATGTGAACCATTAACTAAACGAATCCCCGCAAGATATCCAGCAATGTTATGTTCGTGGTTGGGGTTGTTGGGCTATTTATATATTTCTGGACTGGGTGTCGCAAGTATTCGTGCTTTTTTAATGGTCAGTTTGGTGTTTTTGGCGTTTGTATGTAACAGAAGTATCTTATCTATGCGCAGTGCTTGTATCGCTTTCTTGGTGATATTTTGTATAAATCCGTTTTATGTTATGAATGCTGGTTTTCAATTATCGTTTGCGGCTATATTTGGTTTGTTATGGTTTTTTAGTAAAAAAACAGAATATGTGAAACGTAATATATGGCAAAAAATATTTTTTTATTTTAAAACTATTTTATTAACAACTTGTATTGCAACTTTATTTACTTTACCTTTTACTATTTGTAATTTTGGATATATTCCATTATACACTTTAATTGGAAATATAATCTTAATACCTATATTTTCTTTGCTGATAATGCCTTTATTGTTAATAGGAACTTTGTGTGCTGTATGTGGATATGGTGGAATAATTGATATAGTTCAATATATTTATGATATTACTTTGCAGATTGCACAATTTATAGCAAATTTACCAAATGCGAATATTATAATGCCAAAGATATCTAATGTTGCGATGATTTTTATTATCATAGGTTTTTTAAGTTTGATATTTATACAGCCAATAAATATAAAATACGTAAACAAACATAATGTGTTTTATAAATATGCAAACAAATTTTTATTTTTGTTTTTTGTGTTTGTTGGGTTGCTTGTAGTAATCTTTGCAAAAAGACCGATTTTTTATGTTTCAAGCGATCATGAATTGGCGGCTTTTGTGAATAATGATGATAAAAAATTATTGTTTAATAAAGGGCGTTCAGCAAAACATTTTCATGTTTTTAATACATGGAAAAAATTTAATTTTGAACCACTAAACACTAAAAATATACGATATAAATGTGATAAAGGTTTGTGTTTATATAATACAAAAAATTGGAAATTAGCATATATGCAAAAATATACGACTACCGCAGAACATATAGTTGATTTATGCAAAAATAAACGTATGAAATATATTGTGACTTATTTTGATATATATGCACCATATTGCAATGCACAGATTTTAGATAAAAGGTTTGGTAGTTTTATAATTTATCCATCTGGAAAAATAATACAAATTATAAATCAACGTTTGTGGCATCATAAATAGCATTTACAAAATACAAGCCACATGCTGGTGCATTTACACCTGCGGCACTACGATTTTTTGCTTCAAATATTTTGTCTATGTCGTATGGTTTTCCACGACCAATGTCAACTAATGTTCCAACCATATTGCGAACTTGGTGTTGTAAAAAAGAACGGGCACAAAATTCAAATATAATTTTATCGTTATCTTGTGTAATGGTACATTTGTCCAATGTTTTTATTGGTGATTTTGCCTGACATTCAACTGCACGAAAAGAAGAAAAATCATGTTTGCCAATTAGTTTTTTTGCGGCTTGTTGCATAGCATCTAAATTTAATTTATATGGAATCCACCATGCTTTGTTTTTTTCTAAAACAAGTGGTGCAGGACGATTGATAACTATATATTTATAATGTCTGTTTATACAATTAAATCTTGCATGAAAAGAATCATTTACAATTTGACAATTTAATACAGATACAGGTTCTTTTAATAAATAAAAATTTATTGCTTTCATAACGGTCACAGCATCAAATTGTTTATTAATATCAAAATGTGCAACCATATTTATTGCATGAACTCCTGCGTCTGTTCGTCCAGCAGAATATACTGTTGTGTGTTCACCACAAAATTTAAAAATAGCATCTTGTAAAATAGATTGAACAGATGACCCCTGACTATTGATTTGCCAACCAATTAAATTTGTTCCATCGTATTCAATATCTATTTTATATCTTGCCATTTTTTATCTTTCTTGTTGTTGGCAATTTAAACATTTTTGATAAAGCCGTTTTCTTGCGATTGCTTCTTTGCATGTATCACAATGATGACCTTTGCAAGTAAAACATTTACAATCTGTGTTAAAAGTGTTTTCTATAACTTTTGTATTTAAAAATCCACATATCATATTTGTAGTTTTTTGTTTTGGTTTAATACACTTACATAAATTTGACATTATCATATTTCTTATCTGCCACTATTGCAATTCAAGCAATAAAAACAATTTGTCATTGCTTTTTTTTGTTTTGTTGTTGGTTCTGTCATAACTATTCTTTTATCGTATTCTTTACAACTCGCACATTCTGAAGATGGGCGAATACAACCAGCGCAATGACAAGATAAATTAAATGCTGATTTAGCAACTTCTTTTTTAAACAAGTTACATGTTGTGCTATTACAATCCATTATTTTACCCTTTGTGTTGCTGCTTGTTGCAAACAACGTTTACAACGATGTTCTTGTATTAAAAAACGTAAAGTAAATGCAGAATCCCAACGTTCCAAACAATTGGAACAATTAGTTCCCAAACATCCTATACAAGCACATTTATTATTTAACATGTTTTTATCAACTAATTGATGATAATATCCACAAGTGGCCATATTTGACTCCTTTAATAACCGATTTTTATTTCTTGACCATGAAAACCATTTATAAAACTTTTCCAATCCATACTTTTTTTGCCAGCAGGTTGAATAGTGATAATATTCATTTTTCCGTTGTTATAAAAAGTTTTCAATATTTTCACCTCTACTCCCTTTATCTTTGTTCTGCCACAACCCAACGCTCTGATTTGATTGTGTATTTCTAATTCTGATTTTTCCAAATCTATAATTTCATCATCGCCTGTAAATTTACGTGTAAATGTTGCAATGCCATTTTGTTTTTGTGCAATGTATTTATTTGGGGTTGATAAATAATCGTTTAATAAATCAATAGCAGTTTGGGAAACTTTGGTTTCAATTTGTTGGTTTGTGTCGTTTATATCTATAAGTATATTTTTACGTAAAAATACATCACCGGCCTCCATTTCAGCTGTCATTTCCATTAACCACACATCCATCCCTGTCTCACCATGGAATCAAATTCTTTGATAGATGTATGTACAGGAATGTTTTTATTTTCTGCCCAAATATGAACCGGTGATGGTGTTAATATTTTCTTTCTGCCCATTGGTTTTGGGGCGCGCGTAAAAACAGCGATAATATTATGTTTCTGTGATAAATTGTCAAACACAGGGACTACAAAATCATTTGTTCCCATTAAAATCAAATTCATTTTTAGTGTCTCCGTTTTACTTTACGCATAAGCATTTCGCGTTTCACATTTGAAAGATAATCTATAAACAATATACCATCTAAATGGTCTATTTCATGTTGAACGATTCTTGCCAAAGTTCCATTCATTTCTTCGTTGTGTTGTTTTCCTTTTTCATCTGTCCATTCTACATTGACAGATTCTGGACGTATTACATTGGAATATACAGGCATATTTTTAGAATCTAAAACAGATAAACA